>JAFDYP010000223.1 GCA_018267355.1 Bacteroidota bacterium | reverse complement strand
ATGCCATGATAGTTAGAGTCAGGCTTGTAGGTCATGCATACTGTCTGAGGTGTATCGCTGGCCGTAGGTACAGACACCCATGTGCCATGAGTAGGCGCACAGAGTACTGTAGCCGTATGGTGATCACCCACATCCGGATCCTTGTATGGTATACAGAATGTGATGATGCTGTCTTCCGGTACATGTACCAGCGTGTCTGGTATCACCGGTGTATCTGGTACACAAGTGATATTGACAAACACGAGGCCAAGATCCCATGCACGCTGGCCAGGGCAAGCTGCCGAGCCGGTGAGGCCCGTGATCTGGTAGCCGAAGGTATCTGTGCCACAGTAGTTAGCAAATGGAGTATAGATGAGCTTATTGCCAGCTACGCGCAGTGTGCCATATGTAGGCTGGGCTGAGATGCTCACAGTCAGAGGATCACCGTCTGCGTCGTAGTCATTGCTTACTACGTCTATGGTATCGGTGTGATCTTCTATCATGGTAGCTGTATCATCTACTGCTACAGGAGCATGATTTGTGATCAGGATATTGATAGCTATGATGCCAGTATCACACTGCGGACCTGCAGGGCAGACTGTGCATACCTGGTATGTCACAGTATCCGGGCCGTGGTACAGGTTAGGTGCAGCATACTCTACCAGGCCGGTAGTAGTATTCACATAGCCGAGGCCATGGCTTCCTACACCTATCACACTTACTATAGGCGGAGTTGTATTATTACCCAGGTAGTCATTTGCAGTCACATTGACGGCTACTATTGCACCTTCGCACACAGTAGCGGCATCGTCAAATGCCACAGGACCTACACAGGCTGTATCTACTACATAGATCAGTATCTGGGTAGAGTCACCACAGTGGTCTGCGCTGTCGTATACAAAGTAGTTGATATGATCTATACCTGTATATCCGGCAGCGGCTGTATAGGTGATCGTACCGTTAGCGTTCAGCACCGCAGTATTGCCCGCATCCGGTCCGCTCAGTATGCTCACTGAGTAGCCTACACCTATAGTACCTACATTGCGGTCATTGTTGAGCTCGTTGATCACCAGGGCTACAGTATCACGTGCATTCACGATATCCTTCACAGCTGTAGGGCAATGAGGCACCGGTGTCACTATTACTGTAATGATGCCTGTATCACAGAGGCCAGGAGTACCATTGTCACAAACCACATAGCAGAAGGAATCTGTACCTACATAGCCCGGAGCCGGTACATATGTCACGCAGGTAGAACCCAGTGTGATCACGGCGCTACCATGAGCCGGAGTACAAACAGATGCAGTAGTCAGTAGCTGACCCGGATCCACATCTGTAGCTGCGGCACATACGAGGATAAATGAATCCTGTGGTATGGTCACAGTAGTATCCGGAGCATGAGGCGGATGGTTCAGCGGAGTCACATTGATGTATACTGTCGCTGTCGCGCAAAGCGGGCCAGCCAAAGTAGCTGGTGTATTGTCGCAGATGCTATACTTAAATGAGTCAGGACCCAGATAAGTGCCGGTAGAGACATATGTCACATCGCCGGTCACAGCATCTATATTGGTCACGGCACCATGCCCAGGCAGCGTGACAAGCGTCACTGAGCCAGTATTGAGGTTGCCATCCGGATCTGAGTCATTGCTGGCTACAGGTACTACTACAGGTGTACCCTGGGTCGTAGTAGCGTAGTCGTTCACAGCTATAGGAGGATGCGGATTAGGTGTCACTGTCACGATCACTGTAGCTGTAGAGCATAGTTGTGGTGAGCCATTATCACATATAGTATAGCAGAAGCTATCTACACCAAAGAATCCATGTGCAGGCACATAGCAGATCACGCCACCGGCTGTGATGCTATTAGTACCATGTGCCGGAGTGCAGGCCGTGGTCACGTGGATAGGATTGCTACCCGGACGATCATTGGCCATCACCGCTACGCAGGCAGATGAATCCTGTGGTATCCTCACACTATCATTCACTGCCACAGGAGGTGTGGTAGGCGTACCTGTGATATTTACAAACACAGCACCCGTATCGCATGAAGTACAAGCAGGGTTTACGCTACAGATAGCATATGTGAACTGATCTGTACCGGATGTCACGGTCGGTGTATACCTGATCGTGCTGCCAGATACAAAGGCGATACCTGATGTAGGCGCCGTAACAATGCTTACAGACAGCGCGCTGGTCGTGTGGTTGGTATCATTAGCAGTCACATTCAGCACCGCGCCAGATACCAGGTGGAATACTGTATATGTATCAGCTACTGCTACCGGAGGTATACACTGCGGTATGACTGTAATATGTACATAGTCCGTATCGCAGAGCGCCGGCGTCACATTGTCACAGACCACTACACAGAAGCTATCATTGCCCACATAGTCAGCAGCCGGTACGTAGGTCAGGCAAGAATCGCTGGTAGCAAATCCTGCTGTACCATGGTATGGACCGCAAGGGAATGAAGTCACCTTCACACTATTATTGTCAGTGTCGGATATCAGAGGACATATCGTGACAGGAGGAGAATTTTGTGGTATTGTATCATAGGTAGGTGGTATATGTGGCGGATGGTGCAGCACGTGTATAGAAACCATACCCACGTCGCACAGCGGTACATACGCTGAGCAATAAGTGGCAGTAGGGTTCATCACGTCGCACACTCTGTAGTAGAATGTATCGTCACCAGCATATCCCGGTGTAGGGGTATAGGTGTATGTATTGCCTACCTGTACTGCGGTACCGTGTACCGGAGGTGTCACGATAGCGAGTGTGGTAGAGTCATGATCCGGCTCTTCGTCATTGAGCGTCACAGGTACGTTCACCGATGTATTCATATTGGTGCTCGTAGTATCCTGAGCGGCCAGAGGACGGTGGTTGATCAGGTTCACAGTATAGTGTACCCATGCAGTGTCACACTGTGCCGGAGTCCTGTTGTCACAGACGCGGTACTGGAGCGAATCCTGACCGAAGAAGTATTGAGCCGGTATGTAGGCTATAGATGGGCTGCTCACCGCAGCTATGCCATGTGCAGGTGGTGTCACGATAGACGTCACAGTGAGTACATCACCGTTTGGATCTATGTCGTTATTCAGCACATTCACGAATGAATACTCATCCTGGCAGATACGGCTAAAGTCATCCACTGCCACCGGTGGCAGGTTGTGATGTATAGTAGGCGTATCGTATTTATTGATAGTGATGAACACCAGTGCTGTGTCACACAGGCTGTGCGGCAAACGGCTGGAGCTATCGCAGATCACATATGAGAATGTATCTACCACGATGCTGTCGGCTACTGTAGCCGGAGCACTATAGTTCACTGTATTGTTGAGGCCTATCGTAGCTGTACCTCCCAGAGATGTAGTACCTGTCACAGTAGTGACATGGATAGGATTGCCATCAGGATCGCTGTCATTAGCTATGACGTTGACATTGATGGAAGCACCCGGTACGGTCACACCGTAGTCGTTGCTGGCTACAGGAGGATGGTTTGCAAAGGTGTCACCTGGGTTGGTCACATTTACTACTACCCATGCACTGTCGCACAATACATGTACCACATATGGAGATGTATCACAAACGCTGTACTGGAATGAATCCACACCGGTGAAGCCTGTAGGTGGGAAGTAGTTCACAGAACCGTTGCCGGTAGTGACCACGTTGCCACCCTGAGTAGTCGTGCCACCACCCGGATAGGTATATGTAAGCGGATCTCCGTTAGGATCGTATGCACCACTCGCTACGTTGACACCCAGCGGAGTATTCTCAGGTGTGCTTACGTAGATATCATTAGCTACCGGAGGCAGGTTCTGACCGGCTACATTGATATATGCCTCAGCTGTATCGCACTTAGGTGCAGGAGCGTGGGCAGAGAGTGTGTCACATATTACATATGTGAAGCTATCTACCGGCTGGCCATTGATGCTGTGCAGGTATGGTACCGGGGTATAGGTCACGTCACCATTGGTGCTGACACTACCGATAGCGCCATTGTGCACCCCTACTATGATAGTCGGAGTACCCAGTGGGTCGCCATCCGGATCGCTGTCATTACCCTTCACATTCACCACAGCGTTCACTGAGTTTTGTGGTACGGTCAGGTGATCATCTACAGCCAGAGGTGGCCTGTTGGCTACCGGAGTATCTACCAGATTAGTAGTCACGATCACGAGTGCCTGAGCACACAGTGCAGGATAAACTACGTCACACACCTGATAGCGTACCGTATCGTAATAGATAGCTGCAGGCAGGCCGGTATTTGGAGTGAAGACCACGTTGCCATTCACGTCTACAGTCCATGTGCCGTGAGCAGTAGTAGTGCTGCTGACCAGTACAGGTGTCGTCAGCGGATTGCCCTGAGGGTCGCTGTCATTACCACGTACATTGACTACAGCCGGAGTGCCGGTAGTAGTAGCGTAGTCATTGTTGGCTACCGGAGGCTGCGGAGACGCCGTATCAGGTACTATAGTAGCTACTATTACGCTGGTAGCGCAGAGTACATGTACAGGATATTGATCTGTATCACACACCTGGTACTGTATAGTATATGTACCCGGAGTAGATCCCGTGATAGTGTATGCACCGTTTCCGGTCTGTACGATATGCAGACTTGGATCAGGTGTACCTACTATCGTGATGGTGAGAGGATCCGCGTTAGGATCGCTTACTGCCAGCAGGACATTTACGTCATGTGGTGTACCTACCAGTTGCGTATACCTTACTGTATCAGCAGTAGGTGGCAGGTTAGCCGGATTTACGAATACGTAAACATTCGCTGTATCGCAAAGACCTACAGGAGGATTGATAGAAAGCGTATCGCATACACGGTATGTGAAACTATCTATCGGCTGGCCATTGATACTATGGATACCCGGATTAGGCACATAAACTACTGTGCCATTGCTGCTGACGCTGGTGATAGTACCGGCAGTAGTAGCGGTCAGTACAGTAGGAGTACCCAGTGGGTCGCCATCAGGATCACTATCGTTGCCCTTCACATTCACATTGACAGGTGTGCCCTGTGCCACGCTCACGTGGTCATCTACTGCCACAGGAGGCCTGTTGGTTGGTACATCGATCTCATTGATCGTGATGATAAGCATCGCACAAGATGTGAGCGGCTGTGGCGCCACGGTGGTGATATCTGAGATGCAATAACCCACTGTATCATAGTAGATACCCTGAGGCAGGCCTGTATTAGGCTGGAAGATGATCGAACCATCTACCGCGTTTACGGTAAAGTGACCATGTGTAGTTACGCCGCTACCATTCAAGGCTGGCACTGTCAGTGGGTTGCCATCCGGATCGGTATCATTGCCACGTACATTTACGATCGCAGGTTGGATACCGGTAGTGGTAGCATAGTCATTGTTAGCTACCGGAGGATGGTTCACAAGTGGATTATTAGTAATGATATTAGCAAAAATGACTGCTGTATCGCAAAGTACATGGATCGGATACTGGTCTGTATCGCACACCTGGTATACGATAGGATATGTCCCTACAGTAGTACCGGTCACAGTGTACGCACCATTTGATGTCTGCACTACAGTCAGCGAAGGATCATATGCGCCCACGATACTGATATTGAGCGGATCGCCATTAGGATCGCTGGTAGCGAGCTCTACATTCACGTCATGCGGCGTATTCTGATAGGCTGTGTACCTGATCGTATCCGCTGTCGGAGGCAGATTCTGAGGGCAAATGTATATGTATGCCTTGCCTGTATCGCAGTCTGCTGTACAGTTTACATTGCATATCTGATAAGTCACTGTATCCAGTCCGTGATAGCCATATACCGGCGTATACACTACATTATTGGACACCACAGATGCTGTACCATACTTCACAGCGAGCACGCGTACGGTGCTGCCGTTACGTTCAGGATCAGTATCATTGATAGTCACGTCGAATGTAAATGGAGTATTGAGGCATGTGCTATCGTAGTCATCCACAGCTACAGGTGGTTGATTGACATGCAGGGTAATGGTATCCCTGGCTGAGCAACCTTGCAGAGAGGAGATCACCGCTACATATCCGTGGTTAGGACGTGTAGGGTGTACGGTGATAGGGTTCAGGCTGTTAGTGATAAATGTGCCATTGACATCATACCACTGGATATTATTAGCTATCGGCTGAGATGGATAGCCTGGTGTCAGTACTATAGCACCTCCCTGGCAGGTCGTATCAGCAGATGCTGTGAGAGTGACCGGCAGGGATTTGTAGACGGTGATATTGATAGATGCCGAGTCTGTACAGCTGGTCGTGCCACCTGCCAGACGATACCTGATAGTCACTACAGTAGAGATGTTATTTGGTACTGATACCAGAGCCGGAT
>JAFDYP010000222.1 GCA_018267355.1 Bacteroidota bacterium | reverse complement strand
TTCCCACAGCATATACTGGAGGCGATCAAGATCACAGAAAATGTACAATTTTCCCGCAGGGAGACTGCCATACAGCATGTGCTGATCTGTGGTCTGGGTGGCTCGGGCATAGGTGGTGACCTGGTCACTGACCTTACCGCTGCCGAGATCACAGTGCCTATCATAGTCAATAAGGGGTATGAGCTACCGGCCTTTGCTGATGCGGATACGCTGCTGATCCTGTGCTCATACTCCGGCAATACTGAGGAAACCCTGAGCTGTGCAGAGGAGGCTATCCGTCGCGGGCTGAAGCCAGTCTGTATCGCCTCCGGTGGCAAACTGAAGGAACTGGCCACGGCTAATGGCTTTGACTTCATAGAGCTGCCCGGAGGATTCCCACCGCGCACGACGCTGGGTTTTGGCTCTACCATCCTGTTTTATGTGCTGGATAGCTTTGGCCTCATAGACCTGAGCGTAGGAGAGGAGATGGCAGCAGTATCAGAGTTTCTCACTGCCAATCAGGTTGCCATCAAGACCGAAAGCCAGGCACTGGCAAAAAAACTGGGTGGCAAGACCGTGATAGCCTATGCCGAGGACCGCATCAAGAGCGTAGCCCTACGCCTGAAGCAGCAGATCAACGAAAACGCCAAATCTAACTGCTGGATCAACGCTATACCTGAGCTGAACCACAATGAGCTGGTAGGCTGGAGATTTAAAAATGATACCCTGGCGGCGCTCTATCTGCGCACAGACTATGAGAATCCGCGCAATGTGCTGCGTTTTGACTTTATCAAGCCTACAGTGGCTGACCATGTGAGTGCGCTCTATGAGGTGCGTGCCAAGGGGGAGAGCCTGCTGCAGCAATACTTCTACCATGTACATTTTGGTGACTGGCTGTCCTACTATATGGCGCTGGAGCATGGCGTAGACCCGGTAGAGGTCAATGTAATAGACGCACTGAAGGGGCACCTCAGCTCGGTAGCTCAATAAGCGATGGCAGAAATAGATGACGATATCATACTGGACCAGACAGGGGAGGACCAGCCCGATGATCTGATCGAGCACTTCCGCTTTACGGTAGACAAAGGGCAGGAGACGGTGCGGATAGATAAGTTTCTATCTATCCGACTGGGAGCAGAGGTATCTCGTACGCGCATCCAGAATGCCGCGGAGGCCGGCTCTATACTGGTCAATGGCAAGCCTATCAAGTCTAACTACAAGATCCGTCCCTTGGACGATATCCAGATCATCCTTCCGCGTCCGGAGCATGAGTATGAGCTCATACCGGAGAATATTCCGCTCGATATTATCTACGAAGACGATCACCTGCTCGTGATCAATAAGCAGCCCGGCTTGGTATGCCATCCGGGATTAGGTAACTATAAGGGTACGCTTATCAATGCTCTGATGTACCATTTTGAGAATTTGCCGAGTGCCGGGCAGTCCTATCGTCCTGGCCTCGTGCACCGGATCGATAAAGACACGAGTGGCCTGATGGTAATAGCCAAAACAGAATACGCCCTCGCGCATCTGGGCAAGCAGTTCTTTGACAGGACCATACAACGATTATACAAAGCGCTGGTCTGGGGCAATGTGGAGGAAAATAGCGGCACTGTGACTGGTAATATCGGACGCGATCACCGCGACCGCCGCCAGTTTGAGGTCTACCCCGAAGGGGATCAAGGTAAACATGCGGTTACGCATTACCAAGTGCTGGAGCGACTCAACTATGTAACACTGGTACAATGCAAACTGGAAACGGGACGCACACACCAGATACGGGTCCATATGAAGTATATAGGGCACACCCTCTTTAATGACAGCCGGTATGGCGGCGACCAGATCCTGAAGGGGACCATCTATACTAAGTACAAACAGTTTATCAATAACTGCTTTGAGATACTGCCCAGGCAGGCGCTCCATGCTGCTACGCTCGGATTTGTGCACCCTGCTACGGGTCAGAATATGTTTTTTGAGCAGCCCCTGCCGGCAGACTTTGCCGGAGTGCTGGACAAATGGCGCCGCTACTGGCAGACCATGGAGCAGCGCGTAGATCTGGAGGATTGAGTACTTTTTGACGTTGTCCTGACGTTTCAGACTGAAATTCTCCCTATTTTCAGCATATAAACGGAAGCATATGAGATCGTCAATATTATTGTTGTGCCTGCTATGGTCTCTGACCGGTGATGGTCAGGCGCAGGCCAAATTTAAGAAACCTGACCTGCCGCTGATAGCCAGACAGGTCAAAGATCCAAAGTCCCTCCATTATTATCCGTACCTGTATTCCCGCTATCTGGGCGGAGATACCAGCCTGTCCATGGAGGACTATATTTACCTATACTATGGTTCGGGATTTCGGGAGTCATCTGATATGGATACGGGCGTGTTGACGGCCAAATTGGGTCTCCGTGACTCTATCTCAGCGGTTTATCAGGTCAAGGATAGCCTGACTGAGGGCGACTACCTGCGCCTCATACCTTTCTACCAGGCGGAGCTCAAGGCCGATCCTTTTTCCATCAGGTATATCACCAAACTGGCTACAGCATACCGTATGACCAGCCAGACAGCACTCTACAGGCCGTATAAGTACCGGCTCAATACGCTGCTGGATGCTATCCTCTCTACCGGTGACGGGAGGTCCGTCGAGACGGCCTGGTATGTGACTCAGATAGCCCATGAGTACGATGTGATCTGGGCCTTGGGCCTCACCTTTGGCGGTGAGCAGAGGCTGGTGGGCAATATGACCTGCGACTACCTGACTTTGGCCCCCAATGAATATAAGATGGATGGCCTGTATTTCAACACCGAAATATCTATGGCACGCCTCACAGAAATGCTGGGAGGCAGCAAGCGGGAGCAACCCGCAGGTAAAAGGAAAGGCAGGAAAATGAACTAGTTTTAGGATTTTATAATTTATTGATAATTATAATTATATAACACGTTGTTTAAAGCTTAAAATCATACACTTTGGGACAGCAAGATCCTCGCTTTGATACTTACAT
>JAFDYP010000221.1 GCA_018267355.1 Bacteroidota bacterium | reverse complement strand
TGTTGGAGAAATATTACCAGTATTTCTATTTATTAAATTGTTAACCAAAACAGCTATTTAACATGGCAACAAAGTCAACAGCAAAGAAAGCTGCCCCAAAGAAAGCTGCTAAGAAGGCTGCCCCTAAGAAGGCCGCTAAGAAAGCCGCTCCTAAGAAGGTAGCAAAGAAGGCTGCCCCTAAGAAGGCTGCTAAGAAAGCTGCCCCTAAGAAGGCCGCTAAGAAGGCTGCCCCTAAAAAAAAAGCGTAAGCTCGGGCAAGCAATCAAGATCTAACAGCAGTAGCACTTCCGGTCGCAAGATGGCTGATGAGAAATCAACTAAACCGAGTGCTACTGCTTTTATTTTGAAAAGCAGTAAGACAAAAAAGCCATCGTTAAATAAAGCCTCTGTGTCCTCTAAGAAAGTAGTAAAGCCGGCACCTAAAGCTCCGGCCGCCCCAGTCAAGAAATCTCCGGCAAAGTCTCCAGCCAAATCTTCCGCTACTCCTGCACAAAAACCGACCCCCGCTACTGCAGCACCTGCGCCTGCCGCCGAAGAAAAAAAGAAGCCGGTAAGACTCTCCGAAATCCTGAAACCTAAAAATGATAAGAACTATAGTGAGTTTCTGAGTACTGAGCCTAAGACTCGCCTGAAGAATATCATCGTGGCACAGCCACAACCGGAAGGGATCAAATCTCCATACTTCGATCTGGAGTCAAAATATAAAGTCAAGTTTCAGTTTACCCCATTTGTGACTGTAGAGGGAGTGCAGGGCAAGGATTTCCGCAAACAGCGTATCTCTCTCAATGATTTCAGCGGCATCATTTTTACGAGCCGCAATGCTATAGATCATTTCTTTCGTATCTGCGAGGAACTCCGTGTCAAGATGAGCCAGGAGACAAAGTACTTCTGCACTTCTGAAGCTATAGCTCTCTATCTGCAGAAGTATACCCAATATCGTAAGCGCAAGGTTTTCTTCAGCGATACTAATAGCAATAAGGAAATGCGCGCGCTGATCCTGAAGCATCGTGATACGACCAGGTTTCTCTACATAGGCCCGGAGGTCCGCAGCAAGGATGAGATCACCTCATTCATGTCTGACCAGAATATCCCATTCACGGAGGCTGTGATGTACCGCACTGTGCCTAGTGACCTGCGCAAAGTGGACCTCAGCAAATATGACATGATGGTGCTCTTCAGCCCGTCTGCTATACACTCTCTCTATCAGAGTTTTCCGGCATTCAAACCTGGTAAACTGAAAGTAGGGGTATATGGCAAGACCACAGCTGATGCTGTGCTGGAGGCCAAATGGCAGATACACCTGATGGCACCACTGGAGGGAGCGCCATCTATCATAGCTGCGCTGGATGGTTATCTGAAAGTTTCTAATAAGTAGAGGCGGAGGATCTGCGGCAGATGTAGCAGTCTTTTATCCTATCAGAAATATACAGTATCGTTTGTGAAGCTCAGGCACCTGCCTGCGCCAGTCTGATATCTTTTTGGTAGCGATGTACTCGGTGGGTAGCGTCAGGTCACATGCCACACAGAGTTTCGTATCCGCGCTCAGGTGCTGTAGCGCATCCCGTAGCATAGCATCATTGCGGAATGGGGTTTCCATGAAAATTTGAGTGCCGCCGCGTTTAGCAGCATCTTCCAGTTGTTTCAGTTTCCTGGCCCTGTCGGCGCTCTGTATAGGCAGGTAGCCGTGAAAAGAAAATTGCTGCCCGCTAAAGCCGGAGGCTACGAGCGCCAGCAAGATAGAACTGGGTCCTACCAGTGGTGATACCTGATAGCCGCGGATGTGCGCGTAGCTCACTATCTCATATCCCGGATCAGCTATGCAGGGATTGCCAGCCTCGCTGATGATACCTATGTCATGTCCTGACTCTATCGGGGCCAGAAGTTGCTTCGCATGGTTGGACCCATGTTTATCCAGCTCCTGTATAGTGACCTCCGTGTCAAAGTTTTTCTTGTAGCCGATAGCACGTAGGTAGCGCCGTGCAGTGCGCGCATCTTCCACTATGAAGTGACGTAGTTCGTTGACCACATTTCTCACCTGATCGGGTATGATGGTATTATCATTCTCTCCGAGAAAAGATGGTATCAGATACAGGCGTCCTGTCTTTCGGGATTCGCTCATTATTCCGGTTTGCTGTTTTCTACCGAGTCCATATGCACTACCGAGCAGTCAAAATTGATCTCAGTCGTGCTATCTTGTAGCGCAGGAAAGGCAGCGTTCATATTCAGCTTTAGTTTGTAGTCGCCATAGGCTCTGTTCAGGAAGCGCCCGACCACCGGCAGCGCAGCGGCAGCTCCGGTGCCTGATGAGGCAAAGTGCACACTCGGCTGCTCAAATCCTACCCAGCAGCCGGCTACGATATCAGGAGTCATACCTATAAACCATGCATCTGCGTTAGCTTGAGTCGTTCCGGTCTTGCCGGCCAGAGCGAGGCTAGGCAGGCCATAGCGCGGCCGGATAGATGCTGCAGTACCGCGGTTTACCACGCCTTTCATCATCTCTACTGTGGTATAGGCTACGGTAGGAGAGAGAGCCGCGGAGTGTTCCTGATTGAAAGTAGCCAGCACATTGCCCTTCTTGTCTGTGATCTTAGTGATGTAAAAAGGTTTGCAATACTCACCGCCATTGGCCAGGGTCAGGTATGCGCCCACCATCTCCGTCAGTGATATGTCTGACACGCCGAGGCACAGCGCCGGCACCCTGTCCAGATCACTCTCTATATGTAGTTTGCGGGCCATATCTATCAGCGCCTGCGGGCCAAAGTCGCACATCAGGTTTGCCGTCATCCGGTTGTCAGAGTACCAGAGGCCCTGCTGCATCGGCACCAGATCGCCATCCTTGAATTTTTTGCTGCCCGCAGGGTTCCACCCGTTTTCGCCGCAGGTCGGAGCGATATATTCTATCTGGTGGCAGGGATCATAGCCACGCTCTATGGCTACCGCATACTGCAGTGGTTTCATGGTAGAACCCACTTGGCGTTTGGTAGATTTTTTGACGTGGTCCAGTTGGAAGTATTTTATGTTAGGACCGCCTACCCAGGCTTTGATCTCACCGGTATGCACATCTACTGCCAGGAAACCACACTGTATGATCTGCAGGTAGTATCGCAGCGAGTCGGTGATGGTCATAGATGTATCCTTGTCATACGAGCCGTGGTCGCCATCATAGGAGAAGATGGTCATATCCGTTTTCTGATTGAACAGCTTGCGGATCTCTGCATCAGATTTCCCTTGCGCCTTCAGGTCCTGGTAGTGCTGGCTCTGTACGATAGCTTTGTCTAGCAGGTCGGGTTTGGCTCTCTCTCCAAACTTCCACGGCTCCTTGCCATGCCATTCTTTGAAGTAGGAGTCCTGTAGAAATTTCAGATGCTCCCTGATGGCCTCCTCAGCATAGCGCTGCATACGAGAGTCTATCGTAGTATATACCTGCAGGCCATCCGTATAGATATCGTACTTCGTACCGTCTGGCTTCTTATGTTTTTCGCACCATGCTTTCAGCTCCTGCCTCAGGTTCTCGCGTAGGTAGGTGGCCAGGCCCTCGCGGTAGTCTGCACTGTGAAAATTGAGCTTGATCTGCTTTTTGCTCAGCGTATCGCAGGCAGCCTGATCTATGATCCTGGCCTCTACCATGCGTTTTAGTACGATGTTGCGGCGGTCTTCCGCCTTGTCAGGGTGTTTTCTGGGATTAAACTTACTGGGTGCATTAACCATCCCTACCAGTAGTGCCGCCTCCTGAGGTTTCAGATCTTTTGGTGTTTTGCCATAGTAGGTCCAGGCGGCCGTCTTGATACCAAAAGACTGATTGCCGAATTTTACCGTATTAAAATAAAGCGTAATGATCTCCTCCTTAGAAAACATCCGCTCGATCTTGGCAGCCAGCACCCATTCTTTTAGTTTCTGCTTAGATCGCTGTATACGGCTAGTCTTATAGAAATCCTGGTGAAAGAGGTTCTTGGCCAGCTGCTGTGTAATAGTAGAGGCACCACCACGGTCGCGACCTAGCAGTGGACCAAGTATAGCTGCAAAGAGACCCTTCATATCGATACCCGAGTGCTCGTAGAAACGCTTGTCTTCTGTAGCCACCAGCGCCTTGACCAGATACGGCGATAGGTCATCGTATGCTATCTCGATCCGGTTTTCATTATAGTAGCTGCCTAGTACCTCGCCATCTGCAGAGTAGACAGTGGTCGAGACATCATTATTCGGATTTTGTATCGCCTCCAGGTCGGGCATCTCTCCGAGCAGGCCGGCATTGACACCTACGAAGAAGAGAAAGACCAGCAGGATGCAAGACCAGAGCGCGATCTGTACCAGTTTGAAGACCTCCCAGAAATTATTGAAATTGACTTTCTTCAGTTTGAACTTCATCTGTGTTTTTATCGTTTTCGCATCTGTCC
>JAFDYP010000220.1 GCA_018267355.1 Bacteroidota bacterium | reverse complement strand
CTGCACATACTGGATATAGAGGGCAATAAGATAGAGCTGTGGGAGCCGCCGGTGGGTGGCTAGTGTATGGTGTGGCGTAGCAAACGCTATGCAGGGTGGTGACGCGATGTAATCGCGCGGCTGAGGTTGTGGTATGAAATTTTATAGAAGAATAGATAGCTCTGTGTAAGGGCTCCGGCAGATGAGAGAAAAAAGAAGTGCATCGTTTTATCAGAAGATAGTAAAGGTGTGGCGGCTAATGGGGCCGGGGCTGATCACCGGGGCCAGTGATGATGATCCGTCAGGTATCGCTACCTACTCTCAGGCGGGTGCGGCATACGGCCTTGCCACACTATGGACAGCGCTGATCACCTTTCCCCTCATGGCGTCTATACAGGAGATGTGCGCGCGCATAGGCCTGGTCACGTCTCAGGGCCTGGCGGGTACGCTCAGAGCGCACTACCCGCGGGCGGTGCTATATGTCATGCTGCTTTTCAGCTTCCCTGCTATCGTGATGAATATAGGCGCGGATATAGAGGGCATGGGTGCCGTGGGCAACCTGCTATTGCCCTCCATACCACCGTTTTATTTTTGTGTGGCCTTTACCATCCTGCTGCTGGCACTGATCATCTACCTGCCATATCCGCGCATGGCGGCTATATTGAAATACCTCTGCCTCGGGCTGCTGGTATACCTGGTGGTGCCCTTCCTCTACCATCAGGACTGGCTGGCGGTGCTGCGGTCTACGGTGGTGCCTACCATCCGCTTTGACAAGGATTTCTTTAGCATACTGGTGGCTATACTGGGTACTACGATATCGCCGTACCTTTTCTTCTGGCAGGCTACGATGGAGGTGGAGGATATGAAGCACCGCAAGAGACAACTGGTAGTAGACAAGGCGGTGATGACCGGCGTACAGCGCGATGTGACGTTTGGGATGTTTTTCTCCAATCTGGTGATGTTCTTTATCATACTCGCTACGGGT
This sequence comes from Bacteroidota bacterium, assembly GCA_018267355.1. GTDB lineage: Bacteria > Bacteroidota > Bacteroidia > Chitinophagales > LD1 > UBA1941. The sequence continues at coordinate 2,550 of JAFDYP010000220.1, read as the reverse complement.
ACGGTGCTTTATCAGGGCGGTATACATCGTATAGATACCGTAGAGCAGGCGGCCAAAGCGATGGAGCCGCTGGCGGGGCGGTCAGCCTATCTGCTCTTTGCAGTAGGGGTGATCGGCACGGGGCTGCTGGCCATACCGGTACTGAGTGGGTCTATGTCGTACGTGCTGTCCGAGACCTTTGGGTGGGAGGCAGGGCTGGACAAGAAGTTTCACGAGGCGAGGGCCTTCTATATCGTGATCATCGTATCTCTGGTGCTGGGCCTGTGTATGAACTACCTGGGTATCTCTCCCGTCAAGGCGCTGATCTACTCTGCTATCCTCTATGGCCTCACGGCGCCGGTGCTCATAGCCATCATCCTGCATATCTCCAATAACCGCAAGATCATGGGCGAATTTACTAACGGGATATACTCCAATATATCCGGTGTGGCTACGCTGCTGCTGATGACGGCGGCAGCAGTGGCGCTGGTGTACTTTCAGGTGGCGGGTGGCTGAGCGTGCGGACTCTCCGTGGGGAAAGGCACTGCTTTTGCAGTAGCGTGATCTAAAACACGCATTATGCCCCGTATCAAAATGCTAATCACCGCGCTCGCGCTACTGCTGGGCGGTGCTGCTATGGCGCAGTCTGACGGCCACTCTGAGAGCGCGGCACCCGTATCCGGTGGTACCAGCACTCCGATGCCTGCTGGCTATATCCCAAGCAACGCCCCCGGCAATGGTGTACCTCCCGGTGCTGCTGCGGTGACACAGCCGGACCCTACTATCAGTCAGGAGGACAATAGCCCCACACGACTGCGCAAAAATCCCAGAGGCGCCAAGCCACCACGGCGACATCCTACCAAAGCAGGCAGCGCGCGGAGGGCTACCGCGCCGGAGCGCAAAGCGGCTATAGGAAATGAGCCGGCGAAGGTGAGCGGGGAGTAAGTGCTTTGCTGAGTTGGAAGTTTAGATAGTTTGGGCGTGGTGAATGCTACGTCCTTACATATCCATACCACTCATCGTTTTCATGGGTTTTTTCTGGCCGAGGCTAAAGGCAGTGGACGGATGGATCATGAGATATACCTCTGCGCTGACAGGGACGGCACCATAGCGGTACTGCAGGGCAGCATCTGCACGGGATATGATCGTCTCCGCGCCGAGATCGAGGCCTACATGGTAGAAGGTAAGGATATTGTATGCTGCGCCGAGTGTGAGATCGTGCAGCGGATGGCGAGAGCCGGGATCACCCGACAGGGTGAGTTCTTCGTTTGTTTTCTGCACCCACTCATAGCGTCCATAGGCGGATAGCTTCATCCACCTGTAGGTAGCCTCAAAGAGGATGGAACCGGATGGTACCTCTCCGATATTCAGTCCATATACGAGCGTGGCATCTATGCGCTGCTGCCTGCGCCAGCGGTAGGCGTATATAGCAGAGGTGGTCACGCGCTGTACATTCTCGGCAGGGTGCAGGGCTTCGGGGCTTTTGATATACGCGTAGGAAGCCTGGAGGGAGAGGTGCTTGTCGGGGTTGACGCTGACGCGGGCAGCATAGCTATCAAACCGGGGCAGGTCAAAGTCGAAGCGGTTGTCGTCCGGCTCGCGGCCTGTGAAGATGCTGCCCTCGATCTTCATGATCTTGTACCGGAAGCCTATGGTGCCGACGCCGTAGGTGATATGTGTCGCGTCCTGCCAGTGATGGGAGATGGGTGCATCTGGCATGTAAAAGGCTGATGGGCGGTGCATGAATACGGGCGGGCCGATGCAAGGCTCACCGGGGAACCCGAAGTAGGCGGTAAGGTCTATATCCCGCGTAAAGCCATAGGTATATGCCACTGAGAGGCCTGCGAACAGATGGTGCGGGTGCTGCTGGTCTACCAGCGGTACGCCGCGGTAGGACTCTCCTGTCTGGAAGAGTAGGGGATAGCCACCCCTGCCTACAGTGAGCGCATCGAACGACATCATGATGCTGAAACTGAGGACTCCCTTGCGGCCGGCGCGCTGGTCTATCATGGCCATGATCCAGTTGGGCGCGTCGAAACGGGAGCTATGGCCTGCACCGGTGGGGTTATTGGCATTCTGAAAATCGCCGCGCAGCCAGAGGGCACCGTGCAGCATGATCTGGGTGTTCTTTTTGTGCCACATGGCGGCCTCCATGCGGCTCTCGGCAGTCAGCCAGGAGGTGCCGCTGCCGTCTATGGTCATAGGGAGGTTGCGCGAGTAGGAGGAGGTGGTGAACCTGGTGGTATCGCTGTGCATATCCATCTGCATACTACCCATTTGCATCGTGGCGCTGCTGTCCATCATCATGTGGTCGTGCTGCGCAGTGGTGGTGAGCGCAGCGGTGAGCAGCAGGCATAGTGGCAGCAGATGTGAGGTGTAGCGTGTCAACATGCGGAGTGGTTTGGCTATGGCGCGCAAAAGGAGTGCCAGTAGTATGCTGCCCAGCGTGTCGTAGTCTGAGACTTCTTTCTATTCGGAGTTCCAAGTTGCGCTACGCTAAACTTGGAACCGCCGGTGTACGCCAAGAATACAGAAATGAAGGCTTTTTATCGTCATTACAAATGTCTATAG
>JAFDYP010000021.1 GCA_018267355.1 Bacteroidota bacterium | reverse complement strand
GGCAGATACTTGAGGCTATCTATAAAGCATATCCTGATGCCCGACTCCGGGAGCTGACAATAGAAGCCAATCCCGATGACCTCACCGCAGATAAGATAGCAGAGCTTAGTGAGCTTCGTACGCTCGGCCTGGATAGACTATCCATCGGGGTGCAATCTTTCCATGAGGCCGACCTTATATATATGAACCGCGCGCACAATGCTCAGGAGGCGCTCAGTGCCATAGAGCGGGTACAGGCAGCCGAATTTCAAAATCTGACCATTGACCTGATATATGGTACACCCGGTATGAGCGATGAGGCGTGGCGCGATAATATCCGGCAGGCCATCGCGCTGGGCATTCCCCATATATCCTCCTATGCCCTCACTGTAGAGCCCAAGACCTATCTGGATAAAAACATTCGAACCGGCCGCGTCGTACCCGTAGATGAGATACAGAGCTCCCGCCAGTTTGATATACTGATGGAGGAGATGTCTGCAAACGGCTATGACCAATATGAGATCAGCAACTTTGCCCTGCCCGGCCACCACGCCATACACAATACGAACTACTGGCGGGGAAAGAAGTATCTCGGCCTCGGTCCATCGGCGCACTCCTATGATGGTACCTCACGCCGGTGGAATGTAGCCAATAACAGTACCTACATCAAAAGTATAAGCGAGGGAAAGCTACCCTATGAAGTGGAATACCTCACCACCGCTCAGCGCGCCAATGAATATATCATGACCTCCCTCCGTACTATGTGGGGCTGTGACCTGAGCCGACCGGAAGTCTCAGCATTCAGGGCGGAAATCGTCGGCTCGTTACAGGATACAGACGCTTCCTTCTATATAATGGAAGGGAATATAGTGCGTCTGACGCAGGCCGGACGTCACTATGCAGACCGGATCGCGTCAGACCTGTTTGTAGATGAGCCGTGAGGCTGTCACTTTTAGACCAAAAATTTTATCTTGGCTACGTAAAGATCTGTAATGAAGAAAGTACTACTCCTGGCAGCAGGTATCGCAGCGGGCGTGATGGGTATCGCGCAGGGCACATACGTACCGGTGGGAGGAGACACGTACGACTACGTAGATCGCCTGGATGTGAAGTATGGCCGCATACTGCCAATGATCCATACGGGAGATAAACCTTTTATCCGTGGAGAGGTGGCCGGCATGGCCGAGAAAATGCACTTCTCAAACCTGAAGCAGAATAAGGTCAACGAGTTTCAGATACAATACCTGATGGATGATAATGCTGAATGGCTGGACAGTGTGACGAGCAAGACACGCAAGCCATTCCTCAAAAAGCTATATCGTGAGCCGGCGAGCTTTGCACATGTATCTTCAAAAAAGAAGGGACTCTTTGACCTTCGCTTCAATCCGGTAGTAGATGTGCATGTGGGCGGTGAGTCTGCCGGCGGGGGCCGTTTCAATTTCTACAGGAGCTTTGGCGTCGAGTTTCGTGGCAATATCAAGAAAGTACTGAGCTTCTACCTGCAGGCCACCGGAGGTGCCGAGCGGGCTCCCAGCTATGCAGCAGATAGAGCCTTTACCTCTCAGGGTTATGTTTATGGGTTTGCCTACTACAAGGGTTACTCATCTTCCATCTTTAAATTCAAAGACGGGACCAACTGGTTTGATGCACGCGGCTACGTCAATATCAATGTGCTGAACTATCTCAACATCACGTTTGGCCGAGACAAGCACTTCTGGGGCAACGGTATCCGCTCACTATATCTCTCAGACAACTCTGCTCCATACCTATTCCTGAAGTATAAACTAACCTTCTGGAGATTTGAGTATGTCAGCATGATCACTCAGCTCACCAATCCTGACCGCACCAGCTATGGTAGTGTAGACGGGACCTATCTGCAGAAGTATGGCGCTTTTCACCATCTCAATATCAAAGTGACGAGGTGGCTGGACCTGGGTCTCTTTGAGGGAGTCATCTCCCGCCGTAGCGGTAATAATCTGGACCCATCGTATCTGAATCCCATCATCTTCTACCGCGCTGTAGAGCATGCGCTCGGTAGCCCGGATAATGTATTCATAGGTGCTGACTTCAAGGCGAATGCCTTCAACCATATGCAGCTCTATGGTCAGCTCGTGCTGGATGAGTTTAACGTGAAGAATATGATCAAATCCAACGGCTGGCGGGGAAATAAATACGGGGTGCAGCTTGGCGTGAAATACATAGACATCATACCGAACCTGGACGGACAGTTTGAGTTTAATGCTGTGCGCCCATTTACCTATACGCATGATGGAGACCTGAGCTATACTAACTATAACCAGCCGCTGGGCGATCCGCTGGGAGCTAACTTTGCCGAGTTTATCACTCAGCTGCGCTACCAACCGGCTCCGCGCTGGACACTGACTCTCCGCAATATCGAGGCGCGCATAGGTCAAGACACAACGATCACATCTACGGGAGTGCTGGCCAACTACGGCGGAGATATACTGCGCCAGGACGCGGCTACCAAGGAATTTGGTAATAAGATAGGACAGGGAGCACGCGGCCTGATATCATACATCAACCTGCGTGTGAGCTACCAGCCTTGGCATAATATCTATGTGGACCTGGAGACCTTCTATAGAAATAAGAGCAGTGAACAAGCAGCTTTTCGCGAAAGTACATTCTACTTTGGTGTAGGTGTGCGTATGAATCTGGCTCAGCGCAAATACGACTTCTGATGCCGGAGCTGCGCTACAATCCCCTGCTGGATACCTGGACGATGGTAGCAACCAACCGCCAGAACCGCCCCCATCTTTCTGCTGATTATTGTGCCTTCTGCCCGGGAGAGGCCAAGAGCGTGCCTGCTGCATATGATGTGTATGCATATACGAATGACTTCCCGGTTCTAAGTCAGCAACCGGAAGGTGTCGACAAGAAAAAGACGGGTAAGAATTTCATAGCGGGAGAAGCGTATGGCAAATGTGAGGTGATCCTCTACTCATCACAGCATACGCAGAAAATCTATGAGCTGAGCGATGAGCATGTACTGAAGATCGTAGAGCTATGGACGGACCGCTACCGCGAGCTGAGCAGGGACAAGAAGATCAGGTATATCTATGAGTTTGAAAACCGGGGTGAGGAAGTAGGCGTGACCATGCTGCATCCGCATGGACAGCTATACGCCTACTCATGGATACCGGACAAGGTGCGCGCCGAGCTGAATAATTGTAAGAAGTATTACAAGCGACAAGGCAGCAATCTTTTCAAAGACCTGAATGCGGCTGAGAAAAAATATAAGAAACGGGTAGTGCTGGAAAATAAATCCTTCATCGCTTACATACCTTACTTTACAGACTATCCCTTTGGGCTTTTCATAGTCAATAAGAAACTGAAACAGAATTTTACGGAGTTTACGCTGAATGAAAAGAAAGACCTCGCCGTGATGCTCAAACAGGTCGTCAAGGGATTTGACAAGGTGTATGACAGGCCATTCCCCTATATCATGGCTATCCATCAGAGCCCTGTCAATAGTCCGGCATACAAAGATTCCGCTGACTACTTTGCGTTTCATATAGAGTTCTATCCGCCGCTGCGGGCCAAGGATAAGATCAAGTGGTATGCTGGTAGTGAGATGGGTGCCGGTGCTGCGGCCAATCCACTGGATGTAGATGAGTGTGCGGCGATTTTAAGAAATGTAATGCAGCAAAAATGATCCTTGAGCTCAAAGATCTTTTCGATAAGGCTGGCAATACCGGGTATCAAGAGTACTTCGCTCCGGGCCGCGTCAACCTAATAGGAGAGCATATTGACTACAATGGCGGGCTGGTAATGCCGATAGCAATCAGTCATGGGATCAAGGCGATTTTTAAAGGAAACTCCGAGAGTCTCATTCAGCTAAAATCCACTACTCATAGCAATCTTACGCTCTTCACTGCTGAAACTATACCCGAGGCCTATTCATCTGAGATAGGTTGGTGTAACTATCCGGCAGGTGTGATCCAGAGATTGCAGAATGATGGATTGAAGCTAGATGGCTTTAATCTTTTTTTCGATAGCAATTTACCTGAGGGTTCGGGTCTTTCATCCTCGGCGGCTATCGAGGTCTTGACAGCTTTTAGTCTAATCACTGAATATGGAGGAAAGATCGATCTGCCAGAAATAGCAGTACTCTGCCAGCAGGTAGAAAACGAATTCATCGGTGTGAAATGTGGTATCATGGATCAATTTGCAGTAGCCAATTGTAAAAAGGATCATGCGCTGCTGCTGAACTGCAATACGCTGCAGCACGAGCATATACCGTTTGAGCTGGATGACTATGCACTGCTGGTGGTCAATAGCAAGAAGCCCCGGAGCCTGATCAAGTCTGCGTATAATGAACGCAAGGCTGAGAGCGATGAAGCGGTACGTGTTTTGAAATCGAATGGAGCTTTGGCCGAAGGTCAGTATCTGGTAGACGCTACTATGGAGGCTGTAGCCGGGATCGGCGACGATGTGATACGCAGGCGTGCGCGCCACGTGGTATCTGAAAACCTGCGTGTGAAACACGCTGCTAATGCACTACGCATGGGCGACCTTCATACTTTCGGCAGGCTGATGACGGCGTCTCATACCTCTATGAAGGAAGACTATGAAGTGACCGGACTGGAAATGGACACGCTGGCGGAGACGGCTCAAAATATAGATGGCTGCCTCGGTGCGCGGATGACAGGTGGTGGCTTTGGAGGCTGCGCGATAGCGCTGGTCAGGAAAAATGCGATCCAATCTTTCACAGATATCCTATCTCGGAGGTATGAAATGGTGACGGGATTACAATGTGAGATCTATGTCTCACAGGCTTGTGATGGAGTGAGAGCTATGTAGATCAATCGTATTGGAGCAGGAAACGCAGGTAGAGTACGTGCTTGCCATACGGATTCACGGAGTGATCCAGTACGATACTACCCAGCTTGGCATTTTTCAGCTCAAAGTCTTTCGGCCCCTTAGGGTCCTCAGGATTTACAGTATAGTGGTACACCCAGCCCTCAGAATTAGGG
>JAFDYP010000219.1 GCA_018267355.1 Bacteroidota bacterium | reverse complement strand
GCTCGTGGAGTCTATCCTACAGGAGATAATGGCGCTGACTATCTTATTTCCCATTACTCTCTTTCCGTCATAGCTGGTAACATTTGTTGTTCAAATCCTGCTGCCGTCATTCAGGTGAGTGTATCATCCGCAAGTGCATTCAATCCTTTCGCGCTGGGAGCGGCGTTTAATGCTATGACGGGGATAAGCGGTTACTATGCTTCATTGCCTGAAAATGTCCCTGGCAATGACTGGAGCTGTGTGACAAGGGCAGACTCGGGAGCTTTTATTTCCTACCTTTTTAAATACTCCTTTGGCGACTGCAATCCAGACTGTTCGTCGCATCATTATTGGCTTTTCAAAGTCTACACTGACTGCAGGGTAGAAGAAGACAGTAGCTGGGGTGATAGGTTTGTGGTATATACATCGATCGAACCAGTACCAGATAAGTATACGACTTTTTATCCAAATCCTACCCATACAAAATTTATCATAGGACAAAATGTGCTGCCGGGCATTGTACATGCTACGGATATGGCGGGACATGGCTATGACCTGAAGTGTGATGGTACCGAAGTTGATACTTCACAGCTAGATCCGGGAATCTATGTAGTGCAACTGTATCGTGGCCCTGACATTATCCTGGCCAAGATCGTAAAGGATTAGATCTTACAATGCCGCCAGCAAATTGGCCTCGAAGTGTACCGTCATATTGAAGTACAGGGTCATATCCTGCGTATAGCCGCTGGTGGTGGTGCCCTTCACTTTCAGCGTCATATTCTGGGCAGTGAGGTAGGGCTTCAGCTCTACATCATTGACATCCATATCCAGTGTATTCAGCGTGGGGTCTATGTTGTGTTTTTGAGCGATAGCTACATCTCCGGAGCCAGTCACCACATACACGTCTATATCCCGTATCACACCAAAGGAGGTGCCTGCCGGATCAGAAATACTGAGGTTGAGTGATTTCAGTTTGGCGCTCTCCAGCAGGTTGCCATTGGTATGGTTAGCCTCTAGTATGGAGTCTATATTGGTAGCCACTGTGACCGGTATCGTGACCGTGGTGCCCGGTACGGGTGCTGCCGGCACATTGATATATTTGTGATAGCTATAGTCAAATGGAATATGTTTCAGCTTATTGCACCCCATGAGAGCAGCTACCACTAGCAGGCTGGCGAGAATGGCCTTGATCTTCATAATGAATGATTTAAGAGGTTATACAGATTTTCATAAGCATGAATACTGACCCAGCCGCAAAACCGTGCCAAAAGGGAATGTTCAGAGCTTTTCTGACTGGGAATCTGGCTGCTCCTGATAGTACGGCAGCGTGACAAAGAATGACGTGCCCTCACCCACGGTAGACTCAAACCAGATCTTGCCCCCGGCGCTTTCCACTATCTGCTTGCAGATGGCCAGGCCGAGGCCGGTGCCGCTAGATTTGGTGGTGAAGTTTGGCACAAATACTTTGTCATATGCTTCCTTGGATATGCCGCTGCCATTGTCCATCACGATGGTCTTGATATGCCCCATCTCCTCCATAGTGATCACATTGATATCGCCACGCGTGCCATCAGGTATGCTCTGTATGGCATTTTTGATCAGGTTATTGAAGACTGATACCATCTGGTTTTTGTCTGCATAGACCATAGCCTGCTCCTTGTGCGTAGTCAGGTGTATGCGCACGTTGTCCTCTTTCTCAAAGAGGCCGACGATACCACGCAGCAGGTCATTGAGGTCAAAGACCTCATTCTGCCCCTTAGGCATCTGCGCAAAGCTGGAGAAGGCTGTAGCAATAGTAGAGAGATTGTCTATCTGCTCTACGAGTGTTTTATTGACGCGCTTGGCCAGCTCTGTCACGTCCTTGCCCTCGTCTATGGCGCGCTGGAGGTACTGTATGCTGAGCTTCATAGGTGTGAGCGGATTCTTGATCTCGTGCGCTATCTGGCGGGCCATCTCCCTCCACGCAGACTCGCGCTCACTGCGGGCCAGCTTGGCGGCGCTGTTTTCCAGCTCGGCTATCATCTTATTATACTCGGTGATGAGCACTCCTACCTCATCGCGGCTGCGCCACTCTATAGGCTCATTGCGCTTATTGAGATTTAGTATGCGCAGTTTCTCGCTGATGAATCGCAGCGGACGCGTGATGGAGTTAGATATAAAGTATGCCATGACCGCAGCGCACAGCAGCAGGAAGACATAGGCATTCATGAGGGTGATGAGGAAGGATGATACTTCATCCTCTATCGTCTTAGACTTCTCAAAGTAAGGCACATTCAGATAGGCGATCGTGTTGCCTGCCTTATTGCGGATAGGGGCGTAGGCCGCTGTATATTTCAAGGCACCGATGTTTTCCTGCTGTGTGTACTGCGTCTCGTGCCGATCAGCCATCTCATAATAGGCTGCAGGATTCATGCGGATAGAGGTCAGGCCATTGTCAAAGATAGACATCTGCGAGGAGGTGGCCAGGTCTCCCAGCGTGTCAAAGACATTGATATCTATATTCTGGATATCAGATATTTTGACTAGTTCTATGCTCAGTATGTCACCGAGGTCTTCGTCGGTCATGGTACTGTCAGTGGCGGCCCGCTCCTCGTATTCACGCAGGTAGTACTCCACATTGGTCAGGATGGCTTTCTCTTTGCGTACCAGCCGGTCGTTGTAGTAGGCATCATACTGAGACTTGAAGAAACTGATCGTGATAGAGCCGATTACGATAAAGGATGCAATGATGATGAGCAGCATGGAGTAGTTGATCCGCGAGCGGAAGGATAGCACGATCTCGTCTGAGAGCGAGGCCCCGGATACGATCAGGCGGAAGATACGCACACCCAGCATGAGCACTCCTACTATGATAGCATAGATGATAAAGAAGTAAGAGATGGTCGCTACCGGCTCAAAGAAGCCTTCCTGCCTGATAGAGATGATCAGGCTCTGCCCGCCCGCTGTGCGCAGCACGAGGCTCTCCCACTCATTGTCCTCTACATAGGTGGGCTTATTGAGTGGCACATCAAACTTTTTGTCCCAGTAGTAGGAGTATGGAAAATCGCCATGCTGCACGATCATGCGGCCATTCTGATAGATCGCAAAATCGTATTCGCTTTTGTCCAGAGAGGACGAGATATTCTGGCCCAGCAGCAGCTCAGGGTAGACACTCTGGCCATTGTAGGATTTGGGTGTCATGTAGAGAGCCAGTATGCCCTTCAGCTTAAATTCTGATGAGAGTGGTATGAGGGCGAGATAGGCGGAGCTGGTACTGGAGTCATTGATGTAGAGGAAGTCAGGCTTGAGCCTCAGCACCCGGCTGGTATCCAGCAGCGCCCGCATACCGGCATAGGGCACCGTATCTCTCATCGAGACAGGCACTCCAAATGAATCATAGGCAAAGACTTTAAGGTCATACTTGCTGAAATAGCCGCTGAGGTATAATGATGCGATGCGGTCGCGCAGCTCCGGCTGCAGCGGCTGCAGGTGCTGCCAGCTGTTCTTTACCACCTTGTCTGCTGTGATGCGCTGCGCTATATCATCAAAGGTGAACTCAGCCACATAGTCATGGCCGGCCAGTAGTTTCTCGGCTACAAAGGCGCGCTTGCTGCGCTCTTTGACCTCGTAGCAGTTCTCTATCAGAAACATGGAGAGGATACTGTAGAGCAGGATAAAGATGACCACACAGCGGGCAGAGGTCAGGTCGATATTGGTCACAAAAAGGCGATAGCCCACCAGTGTAAAAACTAAGCTCCAGATAGCTGTGAAGGCGATGGACTCCACAAACTGCCCGTCATAGGCTATAGCTACAAACGCTGCACCGCCTGCTATGGTCACACCTGTCAGGACAGGCATGGACACGCCCAGATCTATGAGCCGCCGGAAGGCATTGATGCTCAGCAGGAAGTGGGAGATCAGTATCAGCGTGATGCATACCAGGCCAAAGATGCTGTACTGATCCAGGCTGAGGATATTGTACACCTCAAAGGAGATGACAGAGTCTACCACCAGCGAGCGGAAGAGCCAGTAGATCACACCTACAGCCACGTACTGGATCAGTATGAGGGCGATCTGCTCTGCCCTGCGCCAGCCAGAGGGCCAGAGCGACAGGCTAAAGCGGTCGTCATGCGTATAGTAGAAGGAGGTAAACCAGAATAGAAGGCCGCAGGTCATCAGCAGGTCTCCCAGTGATCCGGCCAGCAGATTTGATCCGTATAGAGAGGGATTGAAAAGGTCCAGCTTGTAAAACTCCGCAGGGAAGCGCAGGTAGGCCATCCAGTACCGGATGGTAGTGCCTATCGTGATGATGAAAAAGAGGCCGACCAGTTTGCCACGGTGATGGGCCAGATAGGTGGCTATCTCATTCAGGTAGTAGCCCAGTATGACGATGATGAGCAGGTAGACCAGCGCCAGGGCTATATTGGCATTACTATCCGTACGAGTGTCATCTGCGTAGAGACAAAACAGCTCACGACCCTCGCGGCTATGCACCTGTATAGAGCCGGTGAGAGCTGCGTCACTGATATTATAGTTGGCCGGTATCTTGAAATCTACATCATATTCATTTTTCAGGAAGCGGTTCTCAAAGCGGTACTCATGCTTCAGCAGCAGGTAGCCTATAGCTATCTGGCCGTCTATGGTGGCTCTGCGCAGCTGCAGGTACCATCCGTTTTTGAGCTTGACCACAGATACGTCAGGCTGGTATTGCGTGGGGTCAAATGGCGGGTAGACGCTGTTGTCATTGTACATGACCAGGTCACCCGTACGGGTAAAGATGAAAAGCTTCAGCCTTGCTTCACTCCTGATATCGCGCCGCTGGGTAGTGGTATCTTCTGTGCAGAATTTATCAAAGGAATTCTGAGCATCTGTGATGAGATTCTCGAGCCGGTGGGCGGATGTGGAGAGGCTATCCTGCGGTGGCCGGGAAAAGGCAATACCGAGCAGCACT
>JAFDYP010000218.1 GCA_018267355.1 Bacteroidota bacterium | reverse complement strand
GGCGTCTTTAGGTTTGAAAGCAGAGATGACCTGCGCGCCTGCTTCATATCCAGTATATAATATTTGCCCGTATCCTTGCGCTTCAGGAGAATAGCATACCGCTCCACACCTATACTGCCGGTGCCTGCCAGGCGACAGCAGCAGTCCTCTACCTTAAATCGCCACTCTGCTGTATGTGGCTTGTCTGCCAGTATGCCGGGCAGCTTTTTCATAAGCCGGTCATGTTGCTTGCGCCCGATAGCCTCCAGGTGTATGCCGTCCAGTATGAATTTGCGCTTTTTGCCATCCGCTTTGGTCACCGAGTCTATGAAATCAGCCCTGCTGCGGTCTGTAGCCTGCTCAAAGAAGTCTTTCATCAATCCGCGCGCGGAGTCATGCTGCACGATGAGCGCCTTCATAGCCCTGATACTTTCCACATATTGCTTCAGTGCGAGCTTTGCTATTTTGAGGGATTCCTTTTGAGTATACCCGAGTGTCTGGCGCGAGATGATGATAGCGGTGATAAAGCGTGCCACCTCCCAGCTGAGCGGTGCCTTGACTGCTTCATCAAAATCGTTGACATCGAAATACACGAGGCCATCGTCTCCTCTGAAGCTACCGAAATTCTCCAGGTGCAGATCCCCGCAGATCCATATGCTCGTACCGTCCTCCGGTGCACCGAGCGTGCGTAGTCTATCATAAAACAAATGGCAGGTACCGCGATAAAAACGGAGCAGGCTCTCCTGCAGGGCTCTATATTTCTGCCTCCGCCGCTCGTCAGAGAGGTTTTTGTTGTAGGCTACGATTAGTTTGACCGCGTCCTTCATGTCCTTAAAAATCAAACTCCTTCAATTCCTTATCTGACAGCAGGGCTTCGATCAGTTTCTTATGCTGCTGGTCGGGACCCGCCAGCACCCAGTGGCCCACCATTTCATTACCTACTTTGCTCTGCTGGCCGCGCGTGTGCGTGAGTCCAAAGGACTCGAATAGCTGCTCATAGTGGAGTAGTGTCTCATTGCGATAGGTGGTGACCAGCTTATAATCACGTATCCTGTTTAAACTATCGAGCCGGCGCTCCAGCCGCACCATAGCGTACAGCACTGTCAGTACCAGTAGTGTACCACCCGCAGCCAGCCAGTATGCCTGATCTCCTACAGCTATGCCTATGGCAGCGGCCACCCAGATAGTAGCGGCTGTAGTGAGGCCATTGACCCTGTTCTCATCTTTGAAGATGGTCCCCGCTCCCAGAAATCCGATACCCTGCACGATATTTGAAGCTATACGATCCCCGTTTGCAGTCCCGCCCAGGCGCTGTGAGAGGATGGTGAGGATGGCAGAGCCAACCGTGATCAGTGTCACCGTACGAAATCCTGCCGACTTGTTGCGGTATTCGCGCTCGGCTCCTATCAGCGCACCGAGGAGCGCAGCCAATAGTATCTGCTGTATTTCTACCGGGATGTTTTCCATGGCTGTACTTTTATGAGCTGACTATGATCTCGAGTGCCTCACGTATCATGCGGTCTACCACTTTGCCTGCATCCTTGCTAAATACATTGCCGACGCGCTGTGCTACGATGGCATTGATGGACAGACAACGGTGACCCAGATGCTTGCCCAGTCCATAGATCCCTGATGTCTCCATCTCGAGATTGGTCACCACATAGTTGAGATGGCGGAAACTCCTGATGAGCCCCATCAGCTCGGTAGCCTTGCTCTCATAGCGCAGGTGGCGGCCCTGCGGTGCATAGAAACCCGGTGCCGTCAGCGTGAGCCCTCTCCTGCCCATCTGATCAAAGCGCTCCAGTAGCCCCTGATCTGCAAAGGCCGCATAAGGCGCAATGGCGGGCATCGCTACATGGATATGATTGCGAAAGGCCTCTGCCAGCAGGGTCTCCTGTATAGAGGCATGCTGGTCATAGTAGGTCATCAGCCCCTCTATACCTATAGCGCACTCAGACAGCAGCAGGCTATCCAGCTCTACCTCCGGACTCACCGCTCCTGAGGTGCCCAGCCGGATGATATCCAGGCTCTTGATATCCTGCTTTACCATGCGTGTGCGGAGGTCTATATTGGCCAGCGCATCCAGTTCATTGAAGACGATATCTATATTGTCCGTGCCAATGCCGGTAGATATCACAGTCAGCCGCTTCAGCCCCATCATACCCGTCTGTGTCAGAAACTCGCGGTACTGCACCGTATGCTCTATACTATCGAAGTGTTTGGTCACCTCCTTCACCCGGCCAGGATCACCCACCGTGATGATGGTATCTGCTATCTGCTCCGGGCGCAAGTGAAGATGATAGACACTACCGTCAGGATTGATGATGAGCTCACTCTCTGGTATCACATAACTCATAATTACTGGCTTATGAAATGAAATTAGTAAAAAGCTAATAACCGGCAGGAGATACCCGTCCGGCACAGGAACTGATCACAAGGGCGGCTATCTGACCAATGGCCACTTGTAGGCTTTGGCCTGGCCACCGGCCGATACCGCTACCACGTAGATACCATCCGGCAATCCCTCAGGACGTATATCTCCTGTGACATGCGTATAGGTAGCGATCCGCTGGCCGGCTATATCGTATAGCGTAGCACTGATATCAGTACCCCGCTGAGCTGCCTCTATACGGAAATGATCAGGATACCCCGTGAACCGGAATGGCTCCTCATGCTGTATCCCTCCGATACCTGCAGGATAAATGCCGCAATAGGTACTATC
>JAFDYP010000217.1 GCA_018267355.1 Bacteroidota bacterium | reverse complement strand
TGGTCTTTCACACGGCCTATGGCGGCTATGAGGTCATTCTCGTTGATGTGTATATCCTCTGCAGGGGTACGCAGCAGGGTGAATATATCTACATAGTTATACTTCTTGCGTATCAGCTCAAAGGCGCAGAAGCAGACGAGGTGCGAGGTCAGCACCACATTGTGCTTGAAGTACTGCGACACGATCTTCTCGCCCAGCATCTTGGTGTACTCCTCCTCGCGCTGCTGATTGTCTGTCAGCTCGCCGTGATTCATAAAGTAATGCCGCACGCTGATCTTTTGAGAGAGATGGTTGTAACTATCTCCGTTTTCATCCACACTATTGCCCAGCACATCCATCGGCGTACCAAAGGACATGGCGAGAGACGAGCTGGCAGAAAGGAATTTGAAGATGAACTTCACCATCGCAAAGGAGGTGGAGTAGTCGTCATTCTCTCGGATAAACTTTTCCTTGCCGGTCTCTTTCAGGTAGTCATTGATCAGAGACTCGGCCTCCAGTACAAAGTGATAATTGATGATGAGCGGCACCACGTAGACACGCGGTGCGAGATCATCAGGAAATTTCTTGAAGTTATTTTTCTGCGCCTCTACTGCAGTACCGAGCAGGCCGAGCTTCAGCCGCTTCTCCAGAGAGCCTGAGCGCGAGCGCGTACCACCCGGGAAGAAGATAGAATGCGCACCGCGCTCTATCGCCTCACGGGAGTAGGTTTTGAGCGTCTCGAGATAGACGCCGTTTTTCTTACGGCGGTCTACCTTGTAGGCACCGAGATTGCTCATGAAGTAAGAGAGCAGCTTGATGGAAAAAAGATTTAACCCCGCACCATAGGTGAAAGCCGGCAGGCCTATCTCATTCAGCACCCAGCCCACCATGATCGAGTCCATATTGCTGAAGTGTGTAGGCACTACGATCACCGTGCCTTTGCGCGCCAGCGAGCGGATGTGCTCTATATCTCCGGTGATCGGTATTTTCTCATGTATGGTCTTTGCATTTGCGCTCAGCGTCTTAAACCATTTGCCCGGTGCAGCATTCAGCACACGGCCAAAGAAGAAAGGCAAGATACCTCTGGCAAATTTAAATGCAGCGGGATTGAACTGGCCCACTATCTCGTGTACATAGCGGTGCACGATCTCACGCAGGATATCCTCCTCAGTGGTCATGGCATCTGCCTGTCCGGCATTGGCATCCAGCTTTACGATACGGCTCTTGATATTATTCCAAAACTGGCGCTCGTCCTTAGGGTCGGCCTTCCATGGCGTCTGGGTCAGGCGTATGCGCTCCTGATAGAGCACGCGCTCCAGCTCATTCTTCAGGCCTTCTTTGCCGTGATACCTGTGGATCAGCTTGTCCAGTACGGCCTGCTGCACTGCAGCCGTAAAGGCCTCAGAGTCTGTAGTGAGGCGCGCTATAGGCCACTGGGTGGTATCCTCTATGATGTATGGCAGGGGGTAGTCCTGCGGGGTGAATACTCTATAACTCATATCTGCACAGGGGTCTAGCACCTGCCTGTATAAAGTTAGAAAAAAAACAATACCAGCATCTCCGGTGAGGAGACTCCGGTTGTATAATGTTTTGTAGTTTGCACACGCACTGATGGAGGTAGTACACATATTCGGCTATATAGGCGCACTGCTCACCGGCCTCGTGCTGGGCCTGCTAGGCGGTGGCGGCGCGGCAGTCTCTATTCCGATATTGGTATATGCCTTTGGTGTGGAGGCGTCTGTCGCTACCGGGTACTCGCTGCTGATAGTGACCTTCACAGCACTGCTGGGCACAGTACAGAATATCCGCCTGGGCCATGTGCGCTACGGTGCTCTGGTCAAGTGCGGGCTGCCGGCCCTGGTCGCTATCTATGTGATGCGGCGTTTCCTCATCCACTCTATACCCACCGTATTCTTATCCGCAGGCAGCTTCACACTGACCAAAAACTCCTTCATCCTTTTTATCCTCTCCGTCTTTATGATCATCGTAGCGCGAAATATGATCTGGCCAAAACCATCAGCCGCAGATGTAAAACCTGCTCCCTACTGGTGGGTATTGATACAGTCTATCGTCATTGGCTTATTCACTGGCCTGGTGGGTGCCGGTGGTGGCTTCCTGCTCATACCGCTCATCCTGTCAGTAGAGCCGATGGAGTTTCGCTATGCTACTGCCACCTCTCTGGCCCTGGTCACGCTGAACTCAGGTATAGGATTCATAGGAGACCTGCAGTCACATCAGCACATAGACTGGAGCTTTCTCGGCACCTTTGCAGTGCTCTCGGTAGCGGGCGTACTGGGCGGCATAGCCATAGCCAATAAAGTAGATAATGTAAAGCTACGCAGGCTGTTTGGGTACACGATGATGGCCATAGCCCTGTATATCCTGATCAGGGAGTTTGCAGTGCCATTTCGCTAACCTCCCTTCTTCCTGGCTTTGTAGCCTGCCGCCTGTAGTATGGTGAGTATCTTATCGCGATTGTCGCCCTGTATGATGATGACGCCGTCCTTCACAGAGCCGCCTACACCACACTTTGTTTTGAGCATCTTGCCGAGTAGCCCCAGATCGTCGTCTGTGCCTATGAAATTCTCCACTACGGTAGCCATCTTGCCGCCGCCGTGCCGCTCCAGCACGAGGTAGAGGTTTTGCTGCGCAGGCGGTAGTGTGGCCTGTAGCTCATGCTCCTCTTCCTGGCGAAAGTCAGGATCGGTACTATATACTATCGGGCGGTTGTTATCTTTCTTTGGCATATTCGAGACGTGAGATTATACAAATTAATACGCGTCGAGTTCCTTTGGAACAATAATATTGAGTGCATTGGGCTCTACCTCCATCTCCAGATCGTCATGCCAGATGAAGTGATCGCCGTCAAAGTGGTATACGCGCTTTGGGCTGCCGTATATCTTGATCTTCTTAGCGCGAAATGACTCTGCCTCGGGCACCAGGT
>JAFDYP010000216.1 GCA_018267355.1 Bacteroidota bacterium | reverse complement strand
TATATACCAAGACAGGCGATGTGGGCGAGACGTCGCTCTTTGGCGGCAGGCGGGTGAGCAAGGCTGACCTGCGCATAGAGACCTATGGCACCACGGACGAGCTGAACTCATGGATAGGCCTGATCCGCGATGTGAATACCAATGAAGCAGAGCGCACCCTGCTGAAAGATATACAGGACCGCCTCTTCACCATCGGCGCCTCACTGGCCGCCGATCCGGATAATCACAAGCTAAAAACTCCCGACCTGAATGAAGAAGATGTGACCGCACTGGAGCAGGCCATAGACGAGATGGACCAGGTGCTGCCTCCGCTCACCCACTTCATCCTGCCGGGCGGGCACCAGCATGTATCCTACTGCCACATAGGCCGCACGGTATGCCGCAGGGCAGAGCGCCTGACCGTAGCGCTGCACAAGGATGAAGAGGTACATCCGCTCGTGATCAAATACCTGAACAGGCTGTCAGATTATCTCTTTGCGCTATCGCGCAAGATGGCGCATGACCTGGGTGCTGAGGAGGTGAAATGGCTGGGACGCAAGCAATAAGATAGAATATCCCACCTTTGCCATACTAAAGAAAACTACTATGAAGTACCTGCTGCCCCTGCTGACACTGCTACTCCTCTGTACAGACGCTGATGCCATGACCTACAGGCGCCACCGCGCCAAAGAGGGATTCATGGGAGTCCCGAAGCGCAAACTACATCGCAATAGAAAAGAAATAGGTAACGCTATAGCCGGAGCCGCCATCAGCACAGCCGGCAATGCGGTGATAGAAGACCTGAAAAGAAAGCGTGCGAAAAACTACTCGCCAGACTACCCTAAGTACTAGAAAGTCACGGTAAACTCCTTCTGCTCCGCTCCTCTTTTTACGATCACTTTGGTGGTCTTGCCCTTGTCAAACTTATTTAGGGCATCCATGTAGCTGTAGATGTCCTTCACGGGATAGTCGCCCAGCTGGATGATCACGTCATCTGCTTTGAGGCCGGCCTTCTGTGCCGGTTTATTGTCTGACACCCCGTCCACACGCACACCCGGCTTGTCATAAGCATAGTCAGGCATGATGCCCATTGACACTTTGAAGGTGGACGTTTTGGACTCGTGTGTAGATGTTTTCTGAAAGGCCAGCTTCGGATAGTTTTCTACGGAGTCCACTACCAGCTTTACCAGGTCTATCACGCGCTTCTCCCCTTCGTAGTTGATCTTATCAGCCACGTCAGTAGGCTTGTGGTAGTCACTGTGCTGGCCGGTGAAGAAGAACAGCACAGGTATATCCTTCAGGTAGAAGGAAGTCTGGTCCGACGGCCCTATACCTGCAGAATCATACTTCAGCACTACATCTGAGCGCGTATTATTCAGCATAGGCTCCCAGATACTGCTCGTGCCAGTGCCGTAGACGATCACCTTGCGTGTGGAGTCATTGAGGCGACCTATCATATCCATATTGATCATGCAGTCGGTCTCCTTCAGCGGGATAGTGGGATGATTCACATAGTATTTGCTACCTATCAGTCCTGCCTCCTCTGCCGAGAAGCAAATGAACAGTATGTTGTACTTCTCCGTAACACCATTGCTGCTGAAGATCCGCGCCAGCTCCAGTACGCCTGCCGTACCGGAGGCATTGTCATCCGCGCCGTGGTGTATCTTTCCTTTAGGATTTGCGTCGAGCGAGTTGCCGCGGGTGCCATCGCCCAGATGGTCGTAGTGCGCTCCTATCACGATGGTATATTCTGCCTTATTATCCAGCAGGCCTATCACATTCGTACCGTGATACAGCTCACCGGTAGTCGCCTCCGCAGTATCATGCGGATTCTTTGACATGTGGTAAGTGAAGTGCTGGTAGAAACTATTCTCCGCCGTGCCCTTGGGTGTGAGGCCATATTTCTTAAACTCTGCCGCGAGGTATTTCTGCGCCAACTTCTCTCCTTGTGATCCGGGCATACGGCCACCCAGCTCATCAGAGGCCAGGTAGGTGATATGCTTCCTGATATTGCTTACTTCAGCCTTTTGGCCGGAGGTAGTGATAGTAGCTAGTGACAGCAGTACACAGCAGGCCAATATTCTCTTCATCTCTCTGTAGTTTTTCCGTCTCAAATCTACAATTTTCCGGCAGGTCATTCCTTCCAGTCTGCTATGAAGAGATTGGTATCATGCGTGCCGTGGTTATTCCGGTTGCTGGACCAGACCAGCCTTTTGCCATCATGCGAGAACATCGGGAAGGCATTGAAATAGCTCTCTGTCGTGATCTTTTCCAGCCCGGAGCCATCCAGATTGATGGTGTAGAGGTGAAAGTCATAGCCGCGCTGTGAGGCATGATTGGACGAGAAGATGATCTTATTGCCCGATGGCGTGAAGTACGGTGCCCAGTTGGCCTTGCCGAGGTGTGTCACCTGCCTGAGGTCAGAGCCGTCTGCATTGCAGGTATAGATCTCCATATTGGTAGGCGCTACGAGGCCCTGCGCGAGAAAGTCCTTGTACTCCTTGATGTCCTCAGGGGTCTTTGGCCTTGACGCGCGGAAGACGAGCTTCTTGCTATCAGGCGAGAAGAAAGCGCCACCATCGTAGCCCAGCTCATTGGTGATCTGCTTTACATCAGAGCCGTCGAGATTCATGGTATATATCTCGAGGTCGCCGCTGCGCATAGAGGTGAAAACGATCTTCTTGCCGTCAGGCGAGATCGTAGCCTCTGCATCGTAGCCTTTTGTGTTCGTCAGTTGCTTTGTGATCTTGCCCCAGCGGTCTGCTACAAAGATGTCAAAGTCGCTATAGATCGGCCAGAGATACTTGTGGTCCGCGCGAGGGGCGGGTTTAGGCGGGCAGGTGTCAGCACCCAGGTGTGTAGAGGCATAGAGGATGTGCCGGCCATCAGGCAGGAAAAAAGAACAGGTGGTCCTCCCCTTGCCGGTGCTCACCATAGGCGGGCGGTAGGCAGTGTCACGCTCAGCGCGCGCTATCTCTACATCAAATATCTGGTCGCACTGCAGGCCCCAGGCAGGATTGGTCACCTGCACACTCAGGTAGCGGTCATCAAAGCTGAAGTAGGCCTCTGCATTGTCACCGCCGTAGCTGAGCTGCCGGATATTGGAGAGGTGCTTTGACTCATTGGCCTCCTGCGCAGAGGCGCAGAGCGAGACGGCACATAGGATGGCTGTAACGATCATTTTCATACAGAGAGATGATTTTTGCGGCAAATAAAGGAAAGCCTCTCGCCAGTATTGTCATAGTATTGTCATGAAAGAATATGATCAATCTACATTGATAATGTCAGGGGTGAAGAGATCCTTTTTGACAGGGGTGCGGTTGCTGATCGTATTGCCCATGAGGCTAAACTGGCGCTGATCCGGCACGTGAAGTCCGGGATAGTAGGCAAGTGTGACTTCCAGGAAGCCGAGGCCTATGCCGAGGTTGCGCAGGCGGAAGCCAAGGCCCACACCTGACTGAAAGAACCGGTACTGCGGCTGCGGCTGGTAGAGTGATAGGTCTGCGAAAACAAAATAACTGGTAGAGAAACCTAGTATCGGTTTCGTATAATAGAAATCTGCCTCATAGCTGAAGGCATACGTACGCACACCACGCAGGTAGAGCGAGCTGAGCCCGCGCAGGCCCGTAGCATTATTCACGATCAGCTCGCGGCCATCAGGGCGGCTGAAGCCGAGGCGGATATTATTGGTGAGAAAGCTGCGCCAGTTCCACCTGCCCATTTTGACGGGTATGGAGTAGAAAGTGTTTTCCCAGCTGATGAGGCCCTGATCTATGGTATGCGGATTCACAAAACCACCACCCTTGATATAGGTCAGGTAGTATCCTGCATTCACAAAGGATACGCCATACTGCAGTGCGAGAGCCATATAGGTACGCCGCTGCAGTATCTCATCCATCTGAAAGCCTCCTATGAGCGCC
>JAFDYP010000215.1 GCA_018267355.1 Bacteroidota bacterium | reverse complement strand
TATATAGCACAAATGAGTATCTGGATCGTATGACATTCTTTCATCTGAGAAGGAAAAAGGGATAAAAAAGGAAATGAAAAAGTTCTGGAACATATTCAAGAAGGTGATGCTGGTGCTCTCAGTGACTGCGTTTGTGGTCCTGTTTGTCTTTACGCTCACATCTGCCGTGCAGCAGAAGAAATCGCTTGTATGTTCTTCTATACAGGTCAAAATAGACTATGAGTCCGGTGTGAGCTTCCTCACCACTGATGAGATCACAGCCAAAGTGAACTCTCTCGCCGGCGGCCAGATCACCGGCAAACCCTTGTCAGCACTGGATTTCAGAGCGATAGAGATGGGATTGCAGCAGGACCCTTTCGTACAGCATGCGCGGGTATACATAGACCACGCCCGCACCGTACACGCCGAGATCACTCAGAAGCAGCCTATCATCCGCATAATCAACAATGACGGTGTGGGATACTATCTCTCTGATATGAACGAAAGGATACCCCTCAGCGGTAAATTTACAGCACATGTGCCTGTGGCTATCGGCGAGGTGGAGACGCGCGAGGACCTTTATGGAGATAGCATCATCCTCTCTGAGATCTACGGACTAGCCAAATATCTGCAGCATGACTCGTTGATGAATGCTATGATAGACCACGCCTACGTGCGCAGTACCGGAGACCTGGAGCTATACACCAAGATGGGTTATCACACCATCGAGTTTGGCAGGGCAGATGAGTCGATGCAGGAGAAGTTTGACAAGCTGAAGACCTTCTACCGCGACGGACTGACCAAGGTAGGCTGGGAGCGCTACAGCGTGATCAACCTGAAGTATAAAGGGCAAGTGATAGGCGTAAGAAAGGGAGGCGAGCTCATAGCAAGAGCGGAGATCGCAGAGGTGAAGAACACCGATACCCTTGCCGAAAAGCCTGCGGAACCGATAGAAGATCAGCCCGCCGATGTAGCAGCAGATAAACCTGCGAAACCGGCAGCCGACAAACCAAGGAAACCGGCTGCTGATAAACCAGCAAAGCCCGCAGCAGACAAACCGGCAAAACCAGCAGCGAGCGAACCGGCACCCGACGACAAACCGAAAACAGACGAACCGAAGAGACCGAAACCAAAAGCTAAAAAAACCAACCATAAACGCAACTAGTATGCAGACCGTCAAAGAAAATCCGATAGTAGTAGGCCTCGACATAGGCACTACCAAGATAGCCGCCATCGTGGGCCAGCAGGACCAGTATGGCAAGATAAAAGTGCTCGGCATAGGCCGCGCAGACAGCCAGGGTGTGGCCCGTGGCGAAGTAGTGAATATCGAAATGACGGTCAATGCCATCAAGGATGCCGTGGCGCAGGCTGAGCAGCAGTCCGGCGTAGAGATCCGCTCAGTATATGTGGGCATAGCCGGAGAGCACATCTCCAGTAAGCAGAACCGCGATATCTACACGCTGGCAGATCAGGATACGGAGGTATCTGATACCGATATCAAGGCCATGATCCAGAACATGCACCGCCTGGCCCTGGAGCCGGGTGAGCGTATCATCCACGTGCTGCCACAGGAATTTTTCATAGATGGAAATCCGGTGGCCAAGACACCTATCGGTATGTGTGGCAGCAGGCTGGAGGCCAATTTCCACATCATCACCGGCAAGGTAGCCGCTGCGCAGAATATCAAGAAGTGCGTAGAGCGCTCCGGCCTGCAGATGATTGGCCTGATCCTCGAGCCGCTGGCATCTTCTGCCTCCGTACTGAGCGAAGAAGAAATGGAAGCCGGTGTATGCCTCGTGGATATAGGTGGTGGTACTACTGACATCGCCATCTTCCAGGATAATATCATCCGTCATACTGCTGTGATACCTTTCGCAGGCAATATCATCACTGAGGATATCAAGACGGGCTGCATGGTGCTGAAGAAGCAAGCCGAAAAACTGAAGGTACGCTTCGGTAGCGCACTGCCACAGGAGAATCAGGAAAATGAGATCATCTCTATCCCCGGCATCAATGGCCGTGAGCGCAAGGAGATATCCATGCAGATGCTGGCGAAGATCATCAATGCCCGTATGGAGGAAATCGTGCAGCAGGTGTACTTTGAGATACGCAGCAGTGGCTATGCCAATAAGCTGATAGGTGGTGTAGTGATCACCGGCGGTGGCTCACAGCTGAAGCACCTCAAGCAACTCGTAGAATACCATACCGGCCTCAGCGCACGCATCGGCCTGCCTACAGAGTACCTGGCAAAGGATACAAAGGATGACCTCAAAAATCCAATGTACTCTACTGCTATAGGTCTCATTATAGAGGGTATCAAGGAGCTGGAGGATCAGCAGCGTGGCAATAACAAGCGCAGGGCTGAAATACTGGCTAAAGAGAAAGAAATGGCAGAAGCAGCACTGCTGGCAGAGGCCGCCGCCGCTGCAGCTGCCGCTACTGCTACCGTAGAGGTGCAGGAAGAAGTAAAACCGCAAGTACACTTCGAGATGCAGCCTGAACCTGAGCCGATGAAGAAGGTCAAGAAAGACTCATGGGTCAAGGGCCTGCTCACCAATGTGAAGGACTGGTTTGAAGATGAAAGCGTGAATAACGATTTCCAATAGTAAGTGAAGAACAAAACAAGAATAAATTACCCTAACGATTAAAACTTAGAGATATGACTAACCTCCAATTTGACCTGCCAAAAGATCAGTCTTCTATCATCAAGGTAGTAGGCATAGGCGGCGGTGGCAGCAACGCCGTAAACCACATGTATGAGCAAGGCATCATCGGTGTGAACTTTGTGATAGGCAATACTGACTCACAAGCGCTCGACACCAGCAAGGTGCCCAATAAAATACAACTGGGACCAAAGCTGACGCAAGGCCTCGGCGCAGGATCTAATCCTGAGTGCGGCGCGCAGGCCACGGAGGAGTCTATCGAAGAGATCCGTGAGATTCTGAGCAAGAATACCAAGATGGTATTTGTCACTGCCGGTATGGGTGGTGGCACGGGTACCGGTGGCGCGCCTGTAGTAGCGCGGGTAGCGCGTGAGCTGGGTATCCTCACTGTAGGTATCGTGACCACACCATTCTCATTTGAGGGTAAGAGAAAATACAACCAGGCGCTGCAAGGTATAGAGCGACTGAAAGAGCAGGTAGATACGATTCTCGTGATCTCCAATGACAAGATCCGCGAGATGTATGGCAATGCCCGCCAATCTGACGCTTTCAATCATGCGAATAACATACTGACCATGGCCGCCAAGAGCATCTCTGAGATCATCACTGTACCGGGCTATATCAATGTAGATTTCGCGGACGTGAAGTATGTGATGACCAGCGGCGGCGCTGCGATCATGGGCTCTGCACTGGCAGAAGGCAATGGCCGTGCGATGAAGGCGGTACAAGGTGCGCTCAACTCACCGCTGCTGAATGATAACGATGTACGCGGTGCAAAGAAGATCCTTGTGAATATCTCCTCTGGTCTCGACGAGCAGGTGACGATAGATGAGATCACTGAAATCAATGAGTACATACAGGAAGTGGCCAAGGATACCGATATCATTTTCGGTACATGCGACGATGCGAGCCTCGGCTCCAAGCTATCTGTGACGATCATCGCTACAGGTTTTGAGGCTACGTACAAGCCTGCTTTCCTCACTCCGGTGAATAAGGTAGTACGTGACCTGAATGAAGAGGTAAAGGCACCAGAGGCTAAACCAGCCGTAAAGGAATCACAGCTCAACCTGATCAATCTGGAGGCTGAGCCGGTGGCTAAAAAGACAGTACGCGAGACGTCTGTAGTAGCCTCTGCGCCACCTGTAGAGGAGAAAGTAACACTCAATCTGGAGGAAGAAGAGCCATATACCCTCTTCTCTATGCTCGATACCAAGGCTGAGGAAGTCACTAATGATAATGTAGTAGTATTTGAGTTTGAAACATCTGAAACTCCGGTAAGCGAGGAGGTGATAGAACAAGAACTTCTGCATGAGGAGCCTGTAGTAGAAACTGTTGTAGTAGAAGAACTGCATGTAGCAGAAGAGATCATAGAAGCTGAGCCGATGGCAAAGGTACAGGAAGAGATGATAGAGGTAACCACTACGCCTGAGATAGAGGCAGTAGCCGGTGAGGAGAAAGAGGAAGAAAACTTCGTAGTATTCAATGTAAAGAGCTATGAGACCAGTGCCAATGAGCCAGTGAGCAAAGAATCTCTGGACCGTCAGCTCAACGACCGCAAGCGTATCCTCTCCCAGCTCAGCTACCGCTCTATGAATAAGGGCAGCATGAACGAAATGGAGAGCACGCCAGCCTACCTCCGCAAGGGTGTAGAGGTGCAAAACACCATGCACTCAAACAATACTGACCT
>JAFDYP010000214.1 GCA_018267355.1 Bacteroidota bacterium | reverse complement strand
CATTGGAAGAGATAGAAAAAGAGTTTGAGCCGATACTGGAGACCATCATGAGGGCACACCAGATCATAGTACCATATGATAGTCTGTTTACTGACAAGAACGTAAGCGCTAAAGCTGACAGCGCCACTGCCGCCTTTGTGCTGGACCTCAATGCCGCCCTGCACAAGGTGTATCGCCGCTACCCACACCATACCCCGGCCGAGATCCAGAAGGCCCTGCGCAAAATGATCTCTAAGTACCAGAATAAAGTAGTAGTAATAGAGAATAAGAGATAATGCCCCCCGATACATCTCTCCATTTTTGTTCGTTCGTTCGCTCACACTAGGGATAACGAACGAACGAACAAAGATCGCCCCATGGAGCAGCCCCAAAGGGGCGACCCGCCTTCAGGATAGGGCATCGCCCTATTGACTGTCACATACAGCCGCCCTGCATTTGTTTGTTTGTTCGCTGCGCCTAGGGGTAACGAACAAACAAAATCCGCCGCTCATGGCCGGTAAGTAACCTCCTTATCTGTCCTTCCCCTCCAGCGTGATACTGCGTTCCTTTGCTGTGTCGCAAAAACATTTATCACTTAAACACAAAAGACATGAAATTCAAAACTTTACCCTCCATCCTCATCGGTGCGGCCATGCTGATCGGCGCGGGTGCGCAGGCGCAGTGGACACAGCTCGGCACCGGTAACGATACCATCGCCGCAGGCTCTTATGACATCAATACGCTGTGTGCTGATCCCTCCGGCAATATCTACGCCGCTGGCCAGTTTCTGGATGCCGGCTTTAATCAGTATGTAGCCAAATGGAATGGCACGACCTGGGCAGAACTAGGCACGGGCAGCAGTGCACTCAGTGCCAATGGCGACATCTCTAGCATCTGCAGCGATCCTTCGGGCAATATCTATGCAGGGGGGCACTTTACCGACGCCGGAGGCATGGCCTATGTAGCCAAATGGAACGGCTCTGCCTGGACTGAGCTCGGAGGTAGTTCCGGTTTTGGCGCTACGCTGGTACAGAGTATCAGCAGCATCGCATCAGATGCGCAGGGCAATATCTATGCGGCGGGCGAGATCGCTTTCCTCTCCGGCTCCAATATCTACTATCAGGTAATGAAGTGGGACGGCACTACATGGACGACAGTAGGAGGCGCATCCAATGCCCTCAATGCCAACAATGCTATCACGGCTATGACTGTGGATGCCTCGGGCAATGTCTACGCTACAGGTAATTTTACCAATGCCACCATCAGTACGGGCCATCCATACCTGGCCAGGTTTAACGGCACCTCATGGTCAGAGGTAGGCGCAGGCTCCGGCGCACTCAATATTCCTTTTGGAGATTATGGCAATACGATCGCTGTCAATGGCTCCAACGTTTATGTGGCGGGTACGTTTCGCGATGCAGGCGGCAAATACTATGTAGCCCACTATGATGGCAGTACATGGAGCGAGCTCGGTGGCACCGCCTCTTTTGGCACCAGCGTACTGGACAATCCGGTCAAGAGCGTAGTAGTAGACGGCTCTGGCAATGTATACGCTGCAGGTGAGCTGATAGATGCTAATACCGCACATAGCGTAGTAGAAAAATGGAATGGCACCACATGGTCAAACTTCGGCCACTATGACAATCTGGCCCAGGATAATGCAGGCATCAATACAATGATATACGCTCACAACCTGTGGTATGTGGCCGGCGGCAATCAAAATACAAGTGGTAGCCGCTTCGTAGCGAAATATGATGGCCAGGGTAGCAATAATGCCATCAGCGAGCTGGACGGCCACACCATGACCGTGTATCCGAATCCGATGAGCAATCTTTTCAACGTGCGCTTTGATCAGGCCATCACTGCCACTATTACTGTGACAGACGTGACAGGCCAACAGGTCGCCACTACTGAGCTGAATGATCAGCCATCCGTCCAAATCAATACTGGCAGCTTCGCAGCTGGTATCTATCTGGTGAAGGTCACTACTGCCTCCGGCGCTATGCAAACCATAAAACTCGTGAAAGAATAAGACCCGTCCACCTAAAAACCAATCCCAAGCAGAAAGCCCCATCTCTATCAGATGGGCTTTCTACTTTGGCTCTTAGATCATATCTTCTCCCTGGCGGTCATTTATATTTCTTGCGTTTCCGCGCTTTTGCGGTTAATAAAAATCAAAACTCCGCATGCAGCCTCACGGCAAAGGCATTGACCGGGCCGCGGTCTTTGTTATAGCCGGGATTCAGCACAAACTGGTAGTCCGGCGTGATAAAGATATAATCCTTATACACGGCAAAGGAGTAATATAACTCAGTGATAAATTCCTGCGCATAGTTTAACCTGCCATCACCTATGATAAAGCCATAACCGCCTTTGGCTAAATAGTCGCGGTGTGCTTTTGAAATACCGTTGGTCACGACAGACAGGCCGATATTATCCAGCGGGCGCTTCCAGTATTTGCCGCTGGTCATGGCACCCGCGCTGAATGAATTATCTATTTCTGTGAATACCCATGTCTCATTCTGCCCGTCATTCCAGCTGTAGCGGGCAAAGACAGTAGCCTCCGGTGTGACCTGCTGCTCGGCATTGATACCAAAGCCGGCCTTGCTGCGGGAGTATTTCCGCGTAGCGGTGATATCAGGTGTATCCATCAGGGTAGCGAGCCGATAGCTACCCATGTTGGCCACATTGAGGAAACCGAGCAGCCGTACCGTACCTGTCAGTCCGTTCTTTAGTTTCCAGCCGCCCTCTGCCTCCAGTACGTGAGCCAGCGCCAGACGCGGATCATAGTTCATATTAGATGCATTGGCCGATTTGGGTAGCGTGGCAAAAGAATACCTCAGCCCCCACTGTTTGTGTTTCCACTCTGCCACAAACCCATAGGTGTAGCCACGCGTATTGGCCGGATAGTCCCAGGCACCGGCACCCATCAGTGACCAGTTGAGAAACTGCCGCCGCGCATCATGAGCTACACTATTATTGTCAAAGTAGTCGGCTATATTGATCCTGCCCACCAGAAAGGAGAGGTAAGACACAGGCCGCTTCACATGTAGCTGGTTAAAGTCATTGTCTACCCACTCATATTCTTTGCTGAGTGCTATATACTGGCGCAGGAAGAGGCGCGCTACATAGACCTTGGGGGTAGCGGATCCTACACGAAATGTTTCTCCATTCAGCGCTCCGGCCACTCCGAGCGCCTGGCTCAGTCCTTCACCGCCCGATATCTCAGGGTTGAAATAAAACTCTGCCCCCTTCCACAGCCGCACTCCGGCAAATAGAGTAGTAGTGATAGAGACCTTGGCCCCTTCATGAGAGCGGAGGCTATTCTGCCCGCTATATGGATCAGCAAAAGCCGGATGCCACTGGCCTATGACCGTAGATTGAAAGTGGATATTCCATCGCTGCTGCCGGATGGTGTCAGTAGCCGTGATCTGCGCTATAGCGGAATGGCACAGCGAGACCCATACCATTAGCGTAAAGAGTTTATTCAAGGGAGGGAGCCGGGAGATTGGTTATCCTGCAATATTAATATAATATCTCTCAAGCCCTGCTTCTCTTTCTCAAATCAATGATTTTCAATCAATGAACTAGTAGGAGAAAAACTATTTTTTAACAGGTTTTTCTTTTTATCTGAAACAAAATGAAACGAGTAGCCGTAAACGTGAGTAAGAAAAACATAAACAATGAAAAAAACCTACCTTTTGATCTTATCATCCATGCTGGCTGCAGCCTCCTTTGCGCAGTCTACAGGCCGGATGGTCTTAAACTCCGCAGGGGGTACCATAGGTACTCCGGGCAGCATACAGATGCTGATATCTGTAGGTGAACCGGTAGTAGGTATGGTCGAGACCAGAGATGCCGGTGTATCCCAGGGATTTCTGGTGGCCAGCCGCTCTATAGTCAATACGGAAGAAACTACGGGTATCACAGAGGCCCCATCTGAGGCAGCTACCGTATATCCTAACCCGTTTTCTACGCGGGTGCATGTAGCATCACTGGACGACAATATACACATCTATGTATTTAACATGGTAGGCCAGCAGGTCTACAGCGGAGACTACGAGGCATCAGGCGCCGACCTCTCCGGCCTCGCACCAGGCGTATATGTGCTCCAGGCTATGTCAAAGGATAAAACAATTATAAACACCAAAATCACAAAACAATAACAATGAGAAAAATTACCCTGTCCCTCTTTGCTCTGCTCGTGACGATAGTCGCGTATTGCGGAGCCCCACAGGCCTTCAACTACCAGGCCGTAGCTACCGGGCCCACTGGCGCTCCGGTGAAGCTGAAAAGTGTAGCCCTGCGCCTCTCTATCCTGGACGGTAGCCCTACAGGCTCAGTATCGTATCAGGAAAGGCAGACAGCCACTACTGACAACTCTGGCCTCGTAAACCTGCAGATAGGCACCGGAACTGTGATCTCCGGCACGTTCTCCAGCATCGCTTGGTCTAAGGGTGCCTTCTATCTCAAAACTGAGATCGATACTACCGGCGGCACCAGCTATATCACTGTAGGTACTGTACAGTTTCTCTCTGTACCATACGCACAGTATGCAGACAAGAGTAACATCGCCTCTGCAGATTTCCCTGATGGCCTCATGAGTGTGACTCCTATCCGCCTCGATGGCAACTTCAACTATGTAGTACCTACCGGCAAAACACTCTATGTGACTCAACTCACTCACAACGGTAGCGCTACCTGCGCAGACTATGGTGCAGTGGTGAACGGTGCCTACCTCGCATCCGGTACTACCAGCACTACTACAGGCGCTGTAGGCTCCAGCACTCCGGGCTCTACCAGCAACAAGGTAACAGGCAACTATCCTATCACGATCCCAGAGGGCAATGCTATCACCTCTACATCATGCGGCTCATCTCTCGTGGGCTTCACTGTAGCCAAGGGGTACTCATGGGTACTGTTTGACCTCAATGTAGGAAACTATACTGTACCAGCCGGCAAGGTACTCGTGATCAAGAACTTCATCGGTAGCAATACTAATGGCTGGAATAACTACTACACTGCCAATGGTTACACTACCATGTTCAGCAATAATAAAGATATCTCCTTTGTAGATGCAGGCCAGACAGTCTCTGCCTCCGGTCTCTCCGGCTCCCTGCTGATGATGGGCTATCTGAAAGATAAATAAGAAATACAATGCAGGTCAGAGAGGGTGAGATGCCCTCTTTAGCCTGTCATTCACAGCTCTGCCAAGACCTCCCTCCGGGAGGTCTTTTGCTATTATGACATCTGCATCTGTAGCATCCATCTCGCGCATAGCGGCAAAGAGCCGCTTGGCAGCCTCATCTATACTGCCGCCGAGGCTGAGGATATACTGATACGGCACATCATAGCTCTCTGCGAAACTGATAACGGCTATCTTCTTGCCCTGATACTGCCTGATGAGTGTAGGGATATCTCCTATTACGAGTGGCTTGCGCGGAGCGTAGTGAGAGGTGAGCATACCCGGTGCAGATGGATCTGACGAGCTGCTGGCAGCTACCTGTACCTCTCCTGCCAGCGCCTGTATCTCCTCCAGTGCCAGACCGCCCAGGCGGTATACCATGATCGTATCGCCCTCCATACCCACTATGGTAGACTCTATGCCTACGCGGCACTCACCGCCATCCAGTATGTAGGGCACTTTATCACGCATCTGCGCATAGACATGCTGCGCAGTAGTAGGACTGATATAGCCAAAAGGATTGGCACTCGGCGCCGCCAGCGGAAAGTCAATACTGCGCAATAGCTCCTGTGCTACCTCATGCTGTGGTATGCGAAAGGCCGCCCGCTCCAGGCCCGATGTCACGATATCGGGTATAATATTCTGGCGGGGCAATAGCACCGTAAGCGGCCCCGGCATATACCGCTCCATCAGCGGCAGCAGGCGGGCAGGTATTTCAGTCACGTATTTTCTGATCTGGTCTATGGAGTATGTATGCGCTATGAGCGGATCAAAGAAGGGGCGCTCTTTCGCCTTAAATATTTTGATCACCGCATCTTCATTCAGCGCATTGCCGGCCAGGCCATAGACCGTCTCAGTGGGGATGGCCACCAGCTCTCCTGCGCGCAGTATCTCTGCTGCGGCCTTTATATCATGTCCTATCACCGTACTCATGCGCGATCAGAAGTGCCTTTTAGTTTCACGCCGCCAAAACTATGGATTTTTTTGCCGCGTATATGCGGCTGTTACCCTCTCCTATTTTAGGAGAGGTTGACTATTTCCTGTATTTCTGAGAATTGCAGGTGCATAGCAGAGCCGGATCGTAATGTCCTCCTTATCAATAATAACCGCCTCGGTTATGCGCTCCACAATGGAGCGCCTTTCTTCAAGGTTCATCAGAGGCCAGTTAGCATACAGTGTTTTGGCGTCAGCCATCACTGTTTCTGTGGATTCGGCTTGAACACGAAGAAAAGAGATTTCGGCTTCTAATTCAGGCATACGCTCATTGAGTTGCTGTAATCGCTCCTCTAATGGGGCATAATGCTCTTTGAAGCTCTCCTTAGTCACCTCATTATTTATTCGCATTGTAACTAGTTCTGATGTCTGTTTCCGTATCTTTTTTGATTCTTCCGTGATTCCAGCGAGCAGTT
>JAFDYP010000213.1 GCA_018267355.1 Bacteroidota bacterium | reverse complement strand
GAGGTGATGACCTGCATATATAGCGTAGCCTGGGGGTAAGCTATCTGTGCCGGCTGCGAGGCCATAAATGCTACTGGGTCTGCTACGCCAAACAGGCCGGGGAGCGTCACCTTCACGATCAAGAATGCCAGAGATAAGCTGACCAGCATAGACGCCACGATAGTAGCTGCTACCACTATAGCCCGGAGCGGTTTATTGTCTGGGAAGGGATACCTCATCTCGCACAAATGTAAATATTACCATTATATACCTTCAAAATTATCGGGATGGACCGGAATAGTTTCAATGTATGTTGGTTGTTGCGGTATCATTGTCTATTTTCGCTGGTGGTGAGGAAATTTGTATCCATACTATTGACCGTCGCGATACTGGCTCAGGGCATGGTGAGCCTGGGCCTGTGGGCATACTATGAGGTCAACAAGAAAATGATCGCAGATAAACTGTGCGTGAATAAGAATAACCCCTCCCTCCATTGCAACGGTAAATGCTACCTCTCTAAGCAGCTGAAGAAAGCCGAAGAAAACGAAAAGCGCCAGTCACGCTCACTGACCGAAAAAGATGAAGCAGTATCTGCCTATGATCAGGTAGAGCTGCCTTCGTTTATCCCATCATATACAGTGGTGAGCCTGCTGCAGGTCTATGAGGCCAGGCAGATATCTGCACCGCACAGTGTACTCACACCTCCTCCCTGCGCGTAACCTGAAAGATCTATGCCTGAGCGCCATCATGGTGTGACGGCTATATTGTTTTCTCAGGTTAAAGCATTTATCATGAAATACAAGATGATGCTATGCCTCTGCCTGATTTGGCTGGGCATAGTGAAGGTCAAGGCACAATCGTGCTGTGCCACAGGATCTGGGTGCAACTATAGTGTACTGCCCGACCTCAATAAACATATGGCCGGCCTGCGATGGACCTACAGCCAGTATGAAAACCGCAACTTCAGTCTCATACCGGAGCAGAACGGCGTGAAAAACCACGAGATGGTGAATACACTGGAGGCTTTCGCGAGATTCAATCTGCCTAAACGGTTTCAGTTGTCAGTATTTGTACCGGTTACATTTATCCATCAGTACTCCGCGCTATCTGACACCCACGACAGAGGATTAGGCGATATGAGTGTGCTAGAACAGTATCAGATATTGGACCCTAAAAAATTTGGCGTGGGCCGTGTCAAACACCAGCTACGCGCAGGTGTAGGCGTCAAGCTGCCTACCGGCAAATACAAGACCGGAAAAAATGACCTCTACAATACGAGCGTACAGCTAGGGTCGGGTAGTACTGATGTGCTGCTAAGTATGATATACAGCCTCTCCTATCGCAAGCTGGTCATGAACGCCCGCGCTTCATATAAACTCAATACGGTCAATAAATACGCCTTCAGGTTCGGTGACAAGGCTGAGACCGGTATACGCTTTTCCTATGTAGCGAAAGCGGGCAAGATCACACTCATGCCAATGATAGGTGCTTCATACATCTATACACAAAACAACTACAATCACCACCAGCCGGTATATGAATCCTATGCACACCTGCTCACAGCTACTGCTGGGATGGAGGCCTATGTGCGGCATTTTGCATTTAGCGTGAGCGTGACGCCCGTAGTATATAACCGTGTATTTACCATGGCTTACCGCCAGCTGGTTTCCACCGAGGTGGGTGCCTTTTATCTTTTTTAAATCAAATCAATCAACTAAATAAAAATGAAACAGACTTTGCTCTTTGCGCTGATCTTCTCAGCATTTGCCTTTAGTGCCTGCAAGAAGAAAACTACCATCAGTGACTATCCATCACTCTCTATCATGTCTCCTAGCTCAGGACAGAATTTTGCAGCCGGTACCGCCCTGCACATCACAGGTATGGCTACAGCATCAGGTACTGATGACGCCCACCTGCTCCATGAGCTATCTATCACAGTGGCCCGAGCCTCGGATCATACCCAAGTCTGGATGGCAGATTTTTCCGTACATGACTATGAAAGCTATGCCATAGATACAACCTTTACCCTACCCTCGCCATCTGCCAAAGACAGCCTGGTGCTGAAGGCAGAGGTAGTAAACCACCTGACCAATAGCGCTACGCAAACAGTGGGCTTTACCGTCAATCCATAATTTTATATCCTTAAAAAAATAATCAGACATGAAATCGACAATCAAGTTCTCTCTGCTGGTCCTGGCCGCTGTACTGCTGCTTACAGGCTGCAAAAAGAAAACAGATACACCACAGATGGCCATGCTCTTGTTGCACATTCACACCAATATTGATACAAACGAGGTAGACCAAGGTGGCGTGTACACTAATGAGGCCGGCCAGAGCATCTCGCTGACCCGTGCTGAGTACTATATCTCTGGCATCAAACTCACAAAGACAGACGACTCTACAGTAGCTGTGAGTGGTACCACGCTGGTAGCGTGGGGTAAAGAGGAATATATGATCGGCAATATCCCTACAGGCAGCTATAAAAGCATTTCCTTTAATGTAGGAGTGCCGTCTACAGATAATCACAAAGATCCTGCTACCCAGTCCGGAGACCTGGCTACTCAAAACCCACTTATGAACTACAGTACT
Source organism: Bacteroidota bacterium (assembly GCA_018267355.1). Classification (GTDB taxonomy): domain Bacteria; phylum Bacteroidota; class Bacteroidia; order Chitinophagales; family LD1; genus UBA1941. The sequence goes on along the minus strand of JAFDYP010000213.1, from coordinate 1,985 downwards.
ACGGCTAACGGTTACATCTTTCTGGCTGTGGCGGGCCTGGTAGATAGCAATGCATCGGGAACTCCTAACAAAGCTTTCAGCTATCAGATAGGCACAGATGCACTGCTGAAGACCGTAACCCTCGGAGACCACTCTGCCGCTCCATATAATGCCCCCTATGTGGCTACAGCAAATGGCAGTATCACTATCCATATCATAGGTGATTACGGCAAATTGTTTGGCACTACAGACATGATACAGAATGGCCAGACCAATAGTACAGATGTGAATGCAGCTCTCGGTACCACGCTGGCCGGCAATATCCCGTCTATGTTTGACTACGAGGAGTAATGAAGATCGCCCGGTACATATTTCCTTTGCTGATTCTTCCCCTGGTGCTGGGGCAATGCTCCAGGCCAAAGGAAGGGATCACTTGTACTGGTACGATATCATTCCGTCACGACATCATACCGATATTTCAGGAGCGTTGTGCCATATCAGGCTGCCATACGGGTGCCAATCCTACGGGCTATCTGAAACTGGACTCGGCAGTAGCCTATAGTGACCTGCAGAGTGGCAGTTATGTCCATGCCGGGCAGGCTAACTATAGCATCCTGTACAATCAGGTGACTGGTGGGGGCGGTGCGCCTATCATGCCCCCCACCGGCCAGCTGCCGGACTCCCTGACCCATATGATATACTGCTGGATAGAGCAAGGAGCACCGGACAATTGAGCTTTTACGATTCAAAACTGAAGCAATGGCTGGCCTCGTGCCGGCCATTGCCCGTTTAGGGCGATAGGGGCATTTTGAGTATCTTTGCACGCCCCAATGGCCAAAATAGCACATATAGACCTAGGCAAGGACCCGCTCCTGCTCGCTCCGATGGAGGATGTAAGCGATCCGCCATTTCGCCGCCTCTGCCGCAAGCATGGCGCAGATATGCTATACACGGAGTTCATCTCTTCTGACGGCCTGATACGCGATGCAGACAAGAGTGTAAAGAAGCTGGATATATACGAGGATGAGCGTCCGGTAGGTATACAGATCTTCGGTGGAGAGGAGGAGGCGATGTCCCTCAGCGCAAAGATCGTAGAGCGTGCCAATCCAGAGCTGCTCGATATTAATTACGGCTGCCCGGTGAAGAATGTAGTCTGCAAGAATGCCGGCTCAGGCATTCTGCGTGATATAGACAAAATGGTGCGCCTCACAGAGGTGATCGTCAAGTCTACTAACCTACCTGTCACTGTCAAGACCCGGCTGGGCTGGGATGCCAACTCTATACGGGTAGTGGAAGTGGCGGAGCGCCTACAGGATGTAGGTATCAAAGCCATCTCCATCCACTGCCGCACCAAGCACCAGATGTATACTGGCAAGGCCGACTGGACCTGGATAGAGAAAGTAAAGAATAATCCGCGTCTGCATATACCTGTCTTCGGCAATGGTGATGTGGCTACAGGTGAGGACGCCAGAAAGCTGATCAATACTTACGGTGCAGACGGCGTTATGATAGGCCGTGCGTCTATTGGCTATCCGTGGGTTTTTCGCGAGATCAGGCACTATCTCAATACCGGGGAGCATATGGCTATACCTACGCTCTCTGAGCGCCTCGACGCCTGCCGCGAGCATGTGCGCCACTCTATAGAGTGGAAAGGCAATAACCTTGGCCTCCTGGAGATGCGCAGGCATTATGGCCCATACTTCCGCGGGCTGGAGAATATCAAGACCTTCCGATCCCGGCTGGTGCAGACCATGAGCGCGCAAGAAGTGTACGATATACTCGGTGAGATAGAGACACACTATTCCGGCATGGAGAATATGTGGGCCAAGCCCAATACTCCTGTGGAGTATGCAGGTTTTGATGCCTGATAGCTTCCCGCTTTTATCCTTATCATTGCGGCTGCAGAGAGATGGATACATACACCCTTCATATCCCCAGCTGGTATCCCAGCGATGCCCATGAGCTAAATGGCATATTTGTGCGTAAACATGCCGAGGCTGTATCTT
>JAFDYP010000212.1 GCA_018267355.1 Bacteroidota bacterium | reverse complement strand
GCGCAGTACGATCACAGCCAAGCATGATGAAGGCTACTCCCGACAGGTGGTAGCAGACGTCCAGGCAGAGATCGCCGATTACAGCGCACAGATAGCTGCCAGCGATGCACGCTATGATTCTTTATATAAAGAGGAACAAATACACCTAGCAGCCACACAGCGTACTACTGGAGATAAACAATATGATGAGTTATTGGCCGTGCAGCATGACCTGGCCGATAGGCTAGGGGAGAGGGCTACCTCGCACCTGATGGAGCAGCAGCGCCAGCTGGCACGCGCACGGCTGGATGAGATGAATGCCTTTCGCTACGAGCAGCGCATGAATGATGCTCGCGATTCTGCACAGCGCGCACTGCTGCGCGATACCATGTGGCAGATGAAGGCCCACGCTGCGCATGACCGCTGGCGCGCGGCAGATGAGAATAAGAAGTTTCTCTGGTATAATAAATATCAGACGGACAACTATCAGGAGTATGTAGAGATGCTGCGCTACAAGGAAAAGAAGAACGAAGCGCAGCCTATCGCAAAGGCCACGCCAAAGAAGTCCACATCACCGCATGCAACTACAATGCCTCCTGATACATCTGATAATCTGTCCAAACTCTCCGACGCTCAGCGTGAGGATCAGATCCGAAAAGCCCTGGAGGAGGAGGAGCGATTCAAAAATTACTCAGAGAAAACGGAGAAGCGCAAGGTGGATGGCACAGAACTAACAGTGCAGCAGATACGTATATCTGATGATACTTATGAGATGGAGATAGATAGGAAGGGCGCTAAGAGATATTTCAAAAACGGGAAGCCTGTCACCGCATTGACCTTTGACTTTGAGACCAAAAGGAAAATGGTGGATGTGCTGAATACGATCCGTCAGACCGATAAGCTAGGCAGATAGAACCAGGGACCGCCAGGCAGGCTATGAAATTTAATGGCCCTTGCGTTTTAGCGTTTTTGCGGTCATAAACGTAGCTTGAAATGAATAGCAGAAAAAACTAAATTGTGTTTTTTAATTTGAAATACTTTCTTTGCCACGCATAAATTTTGCGACCACATCATATATTATGTCGAAAAACTTAATCATAGTCGAGTCACCTGCCAAGGCAAAAACCATCAACAAGTTCCTTGGAGATGAATTCGTAGTATCATCCAGTTACGGTCACATACGTGACCTGCCGGACAAGGGTGTGGCCATCGATATCAAGAATAACTATGCACCGCAGTACGAGGTCAATGAGGATAAAGAGAAGGTGATCAAGGAGCTGAAGAAGCTCGCCAAAGGTGCCAAAGACATCTATCTCGCGACGGACGAAGACCGTGAGGGAGAGGCCATCGCATGGCACCTCTGTCACGTACTCGACCTGGATCCTAAGAAAGCAAAACGTATCACCTACACGGAGATCACTGAGAAGGCGGTAAAGAACGCCGTAGCCAATCCGCGCAAGATCAACCTCGACCTGGTAGACGCGCAGCAGGCACGCCGCGTGCTGGACCGCCTCGTGGGCTATGAGCTCTCACCGGTGCTTTGGCGCAAGGTGCGTCCGTCTCTTTCTGCAGGCCGTGTGCAATCAGTAGCCGTACGCCTCATAGTAGAGCGTGAGCGTGAGATCAAGAACTTTAAGTCTGTCTCTACTTTCAAGATCACCGCCCAGTTTCTGGTGAAGGATGATAAGGGGAAGACGACCACGCTCAAAGCAGAAAGCACTTCTAAGTTCGCTACCGAAAGTGATGCGAATGCTTATCTGAATAATCTGATCGGTGCCGCCTTCTCTGTGAAGGATATAGAGAAGAAACCAGCTAAACGGACACCATCTGCACCGTTCACCACGTCTACCCTCCAGCAGGAGGCCAGCCGCAAGCTTGGCTTCTCTGTGACCAAGACGATGGTCGTAGCACAGAAGCTCTACGAGGCCGGTCACATCACCTATATGAGAACAGACTCCACCAGCCTCTCGGATCTCGCCCTGGCCAATATCGCCACCGAGATCAAGTCTAAGTATGGCAAGGAGTACCACAAACAGCGCCAGTTTGCTACCAAGAATGCAAGTGCGCAGGAGGCTCACGAGGCTATCCGTCCATCGTATATAGAGAACTCTATGGTAGAGGGCGAGCGCGATGAGCAGCGCCTCTATGAGCTGATCTGGAAGCGCACCATCGCTTCACAAATGGGCGATGCCGATCTGGAGCGCACCATCATATCTATAGGCAATAATAAAAATAGCGACCTGCTGCAGGCTACAGGTGAGATCGTCGTGTTTGACGGCTTCCTGAAGGTCTACACAGAGTCTACTGACGATGATGCTGATGATAGCAACGAAGAGGAAGAAGGTAGCGCCACGCTGCTGCCACCACTGCACAAGGGTGATGGCCTCGATCTAAAGGAGATGATCGCCACCGAGCGTTTCTCCAAGCCGCTGCCACGCTACACGGAGGCAAGCCTCGTGAAGAAGCTGGAGGAGCTAGGCATAGGTCGCCCGTCTACCTACGCACCTACTATCGGCACCATACAGAAGCGCCAGTATGTAGTGAAAGAACCCCGCGAGGGTGTGGAGCGCGCGTACCGCGTCCTCACGCTCAAGAGTGATAAGATCAGCAAGGTAGAGAAGACAGAGATCACCGGTGCGGAGAAGAACAAGCTTTTCCCTACAGATATAGGCAATCTGGTGAATGACTTCCTCGTAGAGAATTTCAATCAGGTGCTCGACTTCGGCTTCACCGCTGATGTGGAGAAACAGTTTGACGAGATAGCCGAGGGCCACAAAGCCTGGAGCAAGATGATAGATGAGTTCTACAAGCCGTTCCACCAGACAGTAGAGACCACTACCAAGGAATCGAAGAAAGTGACAGGGGAGCGTCTCCTCGGCGAGGACCCAGCTACCGGCAAACCGGTACTGGCCAAGATGGGCCGCTACGGTGCCATGATACAGATAGGAGCTACCGAGAGCGAGGAGAAGCCACGCTTCGCCAAGCTGCGCGCCAATCAGTCTATAGAGACCATTACTTTTGATGAAGCGATGGAGCTCTTCAAACTACCGCGTGAGGTGGGTGAGTATGAGGGCAAGGTGATCAAAGTGAGCATAGGCCGCTTCGGTCCCTATGTACAGCACGATAGCAAGTTTGTGTCTCTCAAGAAAGAACAAGACCCATATACCATCACTCATGAGGAAGCTGTAGAGCTGATCAAGGCTAAGCGCGAAGCAGATGCTAATAAGTTCATAGCTGAGTTTAAAGAGCACGATATACAGATACTCAATGGCCGCTTCGGTCCATATATCAAGAAGGGCAAGGACAACTATAAGATACCAAAGGGCATGACTGCCGAGGCACTGACCGAGGCGGAGGTGCTGGAGATAGTGAAGGGTGGCCCTGCCAAAAAGTCTCCGAGAGGCCGTGCGAAAAAATAGTGCTGATGTTGCCCTCTGAGTCTGAGATACATGCCCTGGTCCAGCTACTGGATGATAGCGATAAAGAAGTTCGCTCGCACGTTTACTCCCGTATCAAGAGTTTTGGGGTGGATGTGATCCCCACGCTGGAGGGGGCCTGGACTGTAGAGCTCAATGCCCTGCAGCATGACCGGCTGGAGGAGCTGATACGCGATATACACTTTCAGGTAGTGGTAGACGAATTGGAGGCCTGGGTGGGCTCCATAGATCAGGACTTGCTGCTTGGTTTTTATATTCTGTCAAAGTATTTCAATCCCGAGCTGGACTATGATGTAGTACAAAAGCAGGTCTTTCGTACACGACAGTCTATCTGGCTGGAGATGAACTATAATCAGACACCTCTGGAGCAGATTCAGATCTTCAATCAGATATTCTACGGCTATCATGGCTACAGCGGCGTG
>JAFDYP010000211.1 GCA_018267355.1 Bacteroidota bacterium | reverse complement strand
ACACGCGGTCATGATCTATCTCAGCGCCTTTGGCCAGGAAGTATTCTTTCAGCTCCGGAGTGTACGGCATTTTGGTGTCATGCTCTGAGTTGATGATAAAGAATGCTTCCGCTCCAGGATTGCAGAGATTTTGTTTTAGATCTTTCATAAAAAACTCCCATTCCTGCCATTTCCACAGGTGATCAGTGCGGTGACCGTTGAAATAGGTATGAAAGCCTGTCACTACATCAAACCTCACATCAAAGGCAGGGATGTGTTCCCGGGCTTGTATCGCATAGTCCATGCGGGGTATATCCAGCAGTTTGATGAGTGAATTGAATATCGGATTGAAATCTATGTCTATGCTACGCACTTCGTGTCCGTATTGTTTGCATAGAAACGGAAAGTACCCATTACCAGTGCCTATATCCAGGATGGTCTTGCGAGGATGCGGATGGTCCAGCCCAAGCAGGTGAGCCCGCCACACATTGTCCAGCATCCATGGTTTGATATTGAGATATTTGCTGTATCCGGGATACGGGTCATAGTCCTTGTACTGAGCGTTGATCTTTTCAAAACCTTCCTGAGGTATGGCCTTGAGCGCTTTCCTCAGATCATTTTTTACAGCTAGTACGGTCCTGAGTTTAAAGAAGAGATTATTGTCTACCGCGTCTCTGTATTTTTTGATACTTCCGTATTTGTTCATCCTTTACTATTGGGGGCTTGAGCGTATAAATCTAATAATTTGGTCACATAGGGTGTGATATCATATTGCTGAGATGCATTGATGGCACCTTGTTTCATAGAGGCATACAATTCTGGAGCAGTGGCATCTAAGATGCGATCTGCTATGAGTATGGCATCTGGCCGGGGCACCAGATAGCCGGTCATCCCATCTTGTATGAGTTCGCGATTGCCCCCTCCATCCACAGCCACTACCGGTAGACCTGCCGCCATGGCCTCTACTATCACTAGCCCAAATGGCTCATACAATGCGGTATGCAGGAAGAGTGTGCTCTCAGCGAGATGTGCTCCTATATCATCACTGACACCGCGTAGCGCCACATAGTCACCCAAATGTAGCTCATCTATACGTGCCTGAAGGACATCCTGCATCACCCCCTGCCCATAAATATCCAGATGAAAGGCTACACCACGGCTCCGAAGGACCTCGGCCACCTCGATCTGTAGTATCTGGTTTTTGCGCTCTATGAGGCTACCGGCAGAGATGAGCCTGATCACTCCTGCCGGGGTATGCACAGTGATATTTTTCCTAAAAGCAGCCACATTTACAGCATTCGCCAGGTAGTGTACGTTGTCGCGCAGGTCTGGCAGGTTGTCTCTATAGAATTCATATGTGTTTGGTGAAATGGCTATGAACTGATTATCATAATGCCGGTACCTGGCCAGGATATAGTGATATACGCGCCAGTCTATGATGCCCTGCCTGCTCAAAGGCAGCAGAGGGGGGCGTTTCACTTCTTTTGTATTCCAGTGACAGTGGGTAAACCACCGGGCTCCCCGGTACTCCAGACTGTGGATGACAAGATCTGGTATGAAGAGATGCGTATGAATAATATCCGGCCGGTAGCTATCTACAAAATCCTGGAGCCTCCTGACGTTATACGCTGTAGGCCGCAGCACTGACAGCGTCACCGAGGCGGGTATCACCTTTACGAAATCTCTGATATCTGAAATATCATAGGCTATATGATCCTCCAGCAGTACGAGCATGGCTGTAATGCCAGGCCGGTTATTCAGCTCACGTACGATGTCCGTAGCTATGCGCTCGGCACCTCCTTTGCGAAGGTCAGTGATGATGTGGAGTATCTTCATTAGTCGTCTTGTCTAGCCTCTGGTGGCTCTATCTCTTACGTGATTCTATTGCGGTCAGTATCTTTTCAAAATAGTCTACATGGTCCATGCGGACTGCAGGTACGCCCATAGCCTCACTCTCATATGCCACCAGGCCCCAGGACTCAGAGTAGGACATATATAGGTTTACGGTCATGGCACCTAGTATGCTGAGAAATTTTTCCTTAGGCAGATGAGTACCGTGCCCTACTATCCTCTCATTCATATCCAGGTAGTCAAACATTTTATGGTCCAAAACGTGAACGATGGTATTGGGTATCATCAGGGCATAGATCACCTGGTTGTGCAGGTTTTTATTGAAGGTATCGCCGCCAAATACACCTAAGTGTATTTTGAGCGGGTCTACTGCGATAGGAGTGACCCCGGCTGGTATGTAGGGAGCCTGCAGTGGTAGGTGCGTGGCATGCAGTCCATATAGCCGTATAAAGACTTGCTCCAGGCCTTCTTTTACAAAGGACACTTCTTGCACTTTGCCGGTGCGCGCGTAGCTGATCAGCCCTTTTATGAGCTGCTGCTGCACCGGGCTATGAAACTCACTGATAGTACCATGATAAATCGTCTGTATCTCACAGTGCCCGCTGAGTTGATCTATCATTTCAAAAAAGTATGGCGCAAATCCGCTGATCACTACCCGTTTGAATTTTAGCGCAATGATCTTTTCGCTGAGCTGTCGCAGCTGTGTAGCAGTAAAAATTGGATTGGAATATGACTGTGGTATTTCTACTGCGGCACCTCCGTAGAGCCCTCTCGTGGCATTGGCTATACCCAGCCAATGTGGCCCGGTAGGAGACCCATAGAGAGCCACTAGATCGCCAGACGCACGGATAGCTGTCACGCTCCTGAGAGCCTCCTCTAGCAGCCCCGCTACCTCTCTGCCACGCAGTAGTTTATTTTTGATTTTGCGGATCATAGCTGGGATACGGCGATCTTACTTTCAGAAATTAACAGGACGTCAAAATAAAGAGAAAAAATGGCGCCGTATACCTCAGGCTTTTTTTGCACTGGTGCAATAGACTCCTTACTGATGATCCCGGCCCGAGATGGTAGAGTGATTCGTAGCTGCATCAATACCTTATTGTTTGAACGAACCCATTATCTCCGAAGTGTGTGATGCCATTCAGCATATAGTCTATATTTTGAGAGCTGGTATTTTCTCCTAGGGCCATACGTGGAATGCACTCCGGAAACTCCCGCTGACCCATAGAAATATTGCCGCGATGAGTGATCACTGCAGTTTTAAAGTTTTTGCGTGCAGCCTGGTATTCTCTGGTATATGCCTCCTCATGAGTGCCGTACGGATAGGCAAAATGAAATACATTTTTACCTGTTTTTGCCTCCAGTTCCTGCCTGGATGCAGTGATCTCATAGTCCAGCTCTGAGTCAGTGAGCGTCCTTAGGGAGAGGTGATCCATAGTATGAGCACCTATGGTCACCAGCGGGTCTGCACTGAGCTGACGGATCTCCTCCCATGTCAGAGAGATGGCTTCACATTGCTGACGTATGGCCGCATCATCTTTATCAAATGTTCTTTTTAGTGTGTTCGCTATCTCTGTTTTGGGCAGTGATTTTAGCTCACTCCGTATCAGGGGGAATAGTGCCTCTGCCTGTTGTATTGAAGTCCATTTATATGCTCTCTGTAGCGATGGTGCATCTATAGTAAGGTCATGGCCACTGCGAAGTTTCTCCTCTAGCCAGTACCACCACAGCATAGCACTGTGATTTGGGAAACAGTTCGCCACATAAATTGTGAACGGGACATGATTTCGCCTGAAAACCGGCAGGGCATACTCCAGATTGTCTCTGTACCCATCGTCCAGAGTAAAAAAAACTAATTTTTGCTTTGGTTTACGGCCACTCTGAAATATGTCAAGCAGCTCGTCCATAGAGGCAAACCGACATCCCTTATCAAGCAAATATCGGATCACGGTATCGAGGGTTTCGGGGGTGATAGCCAAGTCACGGTTTATGGAATATTGATCACGCAAGGGAGCAGGCAGGACGCGGTGAAGCATAAATGAAATGCCGAAACCTCCATATATCCTGTCTGATACCAGGCCATTTGTTTTGACAAAAAAGCCAAGTGTCTTGTCTTTGATCAATCCCATTTTCTTGAGCGCCTATAGTTATCCGACATCTTTATTTACAGGTTAGTTTTCAGGTACAACGTTTCAAAATGAAGTAGCCGGAGTGATATACAAGCATTAGCTTAGATGTGATACACGCCCGGATGCCATGCAGTATTTCTATTACTTTCTGTCTCTAAAAAATGCCAGAATCAAATCTGAGATCAGGTCTACCTGCTCAAAGGTAAGCTCGTAGAAAAATGGGAGTCGCAGCAAGCACTCCGTATACTTGTCACTGTTTGGCAGGTCGCGTCCATCATGCTTGCCTTCAAAGTAGGGACTTTTGTGCAGGCTGAGGTAGTGAAATACCGGAAGGATATTCTGCTCCTTGAGGTATGCGATGAGTGCGGTGCGTGTTTCAATATCGCTGGTCACTACAAAGTACATGTGAGCGTTGTTAGTAGCATCAGGGCTGACTTTGGGTAGTATCATTTTGCCGTCTGTTTCCAGCGGCTTCAGACGCTGGTCATAGCGCTCCCATATTGCTTTGCGTTTATCCTGTATCCGGTCCAGGTTTTCCAACTGGGCATACAGGAAGGCTGCTATGATGTCAGATGGCAGAAACGAAGAACCGATATCTACCCATCCATACTTGTCTACCTCACCCCGGTAAAACTTACTACGGTTAGTGCCTTTCTCGCGGATGATCTCTGCGCGCTCATTAAACTTTGGGTCATTGATCACGAGCATGCCGCCCTCACCGGAGATGATGTTTTTGGTCTCATGAAATGAGAATGCAGCCAGATGACCTATGCCGCCCAGCGGGCGGCCTTTATAAAAGGAATCTATGGCCTGCGCCGCATCTTCTATCACGTAGAGGTCGTATTTGGCAGCCAATGACATGATGCCATCCATATCGCAGGCTACACCTGCATAGTGTACGGGTACTATAGCCCTGGTACGAGCGGTGATGAGCGCCTCGAGCCCGGTCACATCCATATTGGGGAAACCCGATTGGGAATCAGCAAAAACTATCTTGGCACCGCGTAGGACAAAAGCATTTACCGTGCTTACAAAAGTGAAAGACGGAATAATGACCTCATCTCCGGGTTGTATATTGATGAGTATAGCCGCCATCTCCAGCGCATCTGTGCAGGAGGTGGTGAGCAGGCACTTCTGAAAGCCGTACCGCGCTTCAAAATATTTGTGGCATTTTTTGGTAAACTGTCCATCACCTGAGATCTTGCCCGAGGTTACGGCTTGAGTGATATATGCCGTCTCCTGTCCGGACAGGTATGGCTTATTGAAAGGGATAGTGATCCAATCTCCCAGGGGCTCCTGGATCCTGGGTTTTGCCTGTTCTGCTTCTGTACTCATATACCGCTTTGCGTTAAGATAATAAATTATCGGGAGGTTTCCCAGACCAGCGTCGGACGTATCACACCATTTATCTTGCCCAGATAGGCGTAGTCCCGGCCTTTGTCTATGACCTCAAAATTAAGCATGTCCTTCAGCAGGAGGAGATGAGTCATCTCATCCGTAAAGACGTAAAACCAGACAGAATAAATATCATCATTCAGGAAATTTCCCGGTATGAAGCATTTGGCTTTTCCTACTTCCCTTTCGTTGATAGCGATATCCGCAGCTGTGCTGAAAACTATCTGCTCATTCGCATTGACCAGGTCAAAGGCAACCTTCAGTTTTTTGAAATGGGTAAGATTTAATAGCTCAAATGAAATAGTGATAGCATCCTCTATGGAGATCAGTTCGGGCGTCACCTCAGCCTGCAGTACCTTGATCTTATCATTGCCCGGAGCCTGGTCTTCTCCTTTGTACTCTATACGCCGGGTCATGTAGTCCGCATTCAGCTTCACATATTGTGTAACGATCTGATTGGTATCGCCTATATCTCTCACCGTGCCCTGAGACATGAGTACTGACCGGGTGCAGAGCGTCTTGACCGCAGCCAGATTGTGGCTCACAAAAAGGACTGTACGACCATCGTTAGTACTGACGTCCTTCATTTTGCCCAGGCATTTTTTCTGAAATTCGGCATCACCGACTGCCAGTACTTCATCTACTATGAGTATCTCCGGCTCCAGATGTGCGGCCACGGCAAATGCGAGGCGTACATACATACCACTGCTGTAGCGCTTTACCGGTGTATCGATGTACTTTGCCACACCGGCAAAGTCTACTATTTCGTCAAATTTGCGGGTGATCTCACGCCGTGTCATACCGAGTATAGCACCGTTTTGATAGATATTTTCGCGACCTGTCAGCTCAGGGTGAAAGCCTGTACCTACCTCCAGCAGGCTGGCTATACGACCTTTAGCCTTGATGGTACCCTCTGTGGGCAGTGTGGTACGGCTAAGTATTTTCAGCAGCGTACTCTTTCCTGCACCATTACGGCCTATGATACCTAGCACTTCACCCTGCTTTACATCAAAGGAGACATCTTTTAGCGCCCAGACATATTGATTATTAGTCATAGTGGTACGGTCATTGACCTCCGCTAGTTTGCTATTGGGATCTTCCTTGCCACGTATGCGGGCCCACCAGCTATTCAGATCGTGGGTCAGGGTACCTGTGCCTATCTCTCCCAGACGGTACATCTTGGATATATGGTCTATCTGGATCACTGTACTCATACCGTATCTATGAAGGATTTTTCTGCTTTATTGAATACCACAAATCCGACTGCCAGAAGTACACTGGATACCGCAAAGGAATATCCCAGCATACCCCACTCTACCGTACCGCCCAGTATCGCTGCGCGAAATGTCTCTATCACTGCAGTGACCGGGTTTAGTTTCAATAGTAGCAATAGTTTGCCACCAAACCGGCTCATAGGGTAGACCACAGGCGCTGCATACATCAGCAGTTGTACGCCAAATGCTACGAGATACTGCAAATCCCGGTATTTGATAGTCAGTGAAGTGATGATCATGCCTAGCCCCAGGCCGAGATTGGCCATGATCAGGATGAGCAGGGGCAGCGTTACGATATACCCATTTACCTTAAAAGTAAAAAGTCCTAAGGCTATATAGATAGCATAGGCTATGGCTAGGAGGAGCATCTGAATCGCCATCTTGACCATAGTAGATATCACCTTGGCGAGTGGCAAAATGACTCGGGGGAAATAGACTTTGCCAAAAACAACAGCATTTGTAGTAAAAGTGCTGGAAGTAGATACCAGGCACTCGGCGAAATAGGTCCACAGTACTATACCAGACAGGTAAAATAGAATATTAGGCTTATCTCCGATCGGGATTTTTGCGATGTGACCAAAGACAATCACATAGACTAAAGTAGTGAGAAGTGGCTGGATAAAGAACCAGACAGGACCAAGAATAGTCTGCTTGTAAACTGCCATCAGGTCCCTGCGTACAAAAATGTAGAGCAAGTCTCTGTACTGGATCAATTCTTTGAAGTCGATATCAAAGAGGCCGGACTGAGGCTTGATCACAATGGTCCAGTCCTCATTACTTTCTTTCACGTATTGGGTTAAATTTATTTCCTT
>JAFDYP010000210.1 GCA_018267355.1 Bacteroidota bacterium | reverse complement strand
GTAGCCTACATTTAACTCAGGAGCACCAGTTTCTTTATTGGTAGTGGTCCATGACAGTGGGAACGATGGGAAACCAAGTTTATCAGCATAGCGCTTGCTTAGCTTGCCTTTGCCATCCGGGTTGAGTATCAGGGGCAAGTGCGCATACTGAGGCATAGTAGACTCCCAGCCCAGCGCGCGGAAGCACAGCACATGCAGCGGTGCCGATGGCAGCCACTCCTCACCACGGATGGCGTGAGAGATCTCCATCAGGGTATCGTCCACCACGTGAGCGAGGTGATAGGTAGGCATACCGTCGTTCTTCAGCAGCACCTTATCGTCTAGCTGTGAAGTATTGAAAGTGACCCAGCCACGGATCAGATCGTGAAACTTCACATCCTCATTACGCGGCATTTTAAAGCGGATCACATACTTGTCTCCGCGCTCCATGCGCGTCTTTACCTCGTCAGCAGAGAGCGAGGTAGAGTTTTTCAGATACTGCCTGGTTACCGCGCTATATTGTGGAGAGGGTACACCTTGTGCAGCCATATCTTCGCGCCATTTGTCCAGCTCTTCTTCTGTATCAAAGGCATAATAAGCATGACCGGACTCTACCAGCCGCTCGGCATACTGGCGGTACATAGGCTTGCGCTCGCTCTGGCGGTATGGAGCGTGTGTACCATCGCCGAAGCCGATGCCTTCGTTGGGCTCTATGCCACACCACTTCAGCGAGTTGACGATATACTCCTCGGCACCTTCTACAAACCTGTTTTGGTCCGTATCTTCTATACGCAGGATGAAATCCCCGCCGTGCTTTTTGGCAAGTAGATAGTTGAATAATGCTGTCCTCACCCCGCCTATATGCAGGCCACCGGTGGGAGATGGGGCAAAACGCACCCTGACTCTTCTTTCACTCATAATGCCCGAAAAATAGTGGAAATAATGGAATTGGCTGGTCGGGGCAACGTTTCACTGATAGATTACGTTATTTCATATAATAACAGAGTGTCAGGAAAATAAACCTGAAAGACCGCGTTTAAAGCTTTATTTGTAAACTAAATATTAAACCTTTCCTCTTTTTGAGGTGTCTATGGTGAAATATTGCTGACAAACCCGCTAATGTTTGATAATCTGTCTATCGTAAAAACCCCCAGGGCTGCCCGCAGACTTCTCCCCTCTGCACTATGGAAGGTCCGTACACGTGAGAAGAAGCTTTATCTGACCTTTGATGACGGGCCGATAGAGGAGGCTACACCGGTGGTGCTAGACATACTGAAGCAATATGACGCCAAAGCTTCTTTTTTTGTATTGGGCAAAAATGTAGCTGCGCATCCTGACATTTACTACCGTATCCTCTCAGAGGGACACAAGATAGGAAACCACACCTTTGACCATTTGAACGGCTGGCAGGTGCAAAATGAACTTTACTATGAGAATGTGGCTCAATGCACCAGCCAGCTCCAGGCTATGGGTACCCACGCAGTACCTGCCGGCGCTCATCATGAGGAGGAGCCAGCAGAGGAGCATCAGTACTTTCGCCCGCCCTATGGCAAGCTGACCATAGCACAATACAACAGGCTCAAAAAGCGATACAAGATCGTGATGTGGGATGTGCTCTCCTTTGACTTTGATCTCAGGATCACCAAAGAGCAGGTACTGGACAACGTGATCAATAATGCCGTGGCGGGGTCTATTGTGGTCTTTCATGACAGCCTGAAGGCCATGGACAAGATGCTCTATGCCCTACCTCTCGTGCTGGAGCACTACAGCCAGCTAGGGTATACGTTTGAAACTCTCCCTGATTGACGCTTTCTTTGCGTCATGGTTTTAGTAGATACACATGCTCACATCTACGGTGAGCAGTTTGACAGTGATATAGAGATAGTACTCCAGCGCGCCTATCACAGCGGCATCGAGAAAATTTTTCTGCCCGCTATAGATCATGAGACCCATGACCGGCTGCTGAAGCTATGCCAGTCCTCTACCGGCAGGCAGACCATCTATCCTATGATGGGTGTGCATCCATGCAGCATCAATGAAAACTACAAGCAGGAGCTCGCCACCGCAGTACAGTATCTGGATAATGGTACTAAGTACTACGCCGTAGGCGAGATCGGCCTGGACTTCTACTGGGATGTGACACACAAGGAGCAGCAGTTTGAAGCCTTTGAGATACAGATAGGCTGGGCCATAGAGCGTGGACTACCTATCGTGATACACTCACGTAAATCTACCTATGATTGTATAGAGGTTTTGAAGAAATACAAGGGCAGGATCAAAGGGATCTTTCATTGCTTTAGCGGCTCGGTAGAGGAGGCACGGGAGATCATCAAGCTCGACTTTATGCTCGGCATAGGTGGAGTAGTCACCTACAAAAATGCAGGACTGAAAGAAGTGCTGAAAGAAATAGGACTGGATCACGTAGTGCTGGAGACAGATGCTCCGTATCTCACACCGGTACCCTATCGCGGCAAGCGTAACGAGCCATCCTACATTCGTATCATAGCGGAGGAGGTGGCGGCTGTCACCGGTCTCAGTCTCGCTCAGGTAGCCGATATCACTACTGCCAACGCACTCAAAGTATTTCAGCTGTAATTTCCGAAAAGGGCTTATATTCGCCTTCCCATTTCCTAGAGAGGTGTCCGAGTGGTTGAAGGAGCACGCCTGGAAAGTGTGTATACGTGAAAGCGTATCGAGGGTTCGAATCCCTTCCTCTCTGCATCCTTTGCTAAAGCCCCGGTCAGGGGCTTTTCTGTTTCTTCCTTCGCGGCGTACTCCATTAGTTATATGCCACTGAATAATAGAATATTATATCTTTGATGAAATGAAACGAATAGCTTCCATCCTATTGTTTCTGATCTATCTCGTCCCAGCTATAGGCGTGTCAGTGACTATGCACTACTGCGGCGGGCGATTAGCTTCTGCCAGCCTCCGCCTCCGGCCAGAGTCCAAAGTGTGCCCATGCGGCATGAAGGCTGTAAAAAGGAGTTGCTGCAAAGATAAGACGGTCTTTATAAAATTAGCCGCAGACCAGTCCTGGATCAAAGTCGCCACGCCGACCTTTAAAAATATAGAGCAGAAGGCTGCACTCCCTGTCAGGTCAGATCGTATGCCTGCCTTGACTGGCACCTATCAGATTCATGACACTCCTTATGATCCGCCTCCTTATTCTGAAGGATGCAGGATCTTTTTGCGAAACAGGGTAGTGAGAATTTAAATCGATTCTGATTGCATTACCTGTGACACATCTCCACCCGGAGCGTAGCCTTTATTATTACTAAATCATAATTCTTAAAATGAAAAAGATCTTTATATCTCTATGTGTGCTCGTTTGTTCTGTTTATACTGTCTCTGCGCAGATACCTAATGCCGGCTTTGAGACATGGGATAACTCCATGGGCTACAACTCTCCTGCAGGCTGGGATAATTCAAATGCGATGTCTGCAGCATCCTCAGTATATACTTGCGTGCAGGGCTCACCGGGCTATCAGGCAGACTCCTATATCAAACTCGTATCCAAGACTGTCAGCGGTATGGGTGTAGTGCCTGGCATAGCAGTGTCCGGCATGCTCGACATGACCAATATGTCCACCCCTCAGGCCGTCTCCGGTTTTGCCTTTGCGCAGCGCCCGCAGCAGCTGGAGGGAGCGTGGCAGTATATGGCCTATGGCTCAGACCAGGGCCATGTAGCCATCCTCCTTACTAAATGGAATAGCGCTATGCAAATGAGGGATACAGTCGCTAGCGCCTACCACCTGCTGACAGGCATGGAGATGAGCTGGGCTACCTTCTCTATACCACTGACATACCAGAGCCTGTCATACCCTGACTCAGCCATCATCGTACTATCTGCCAGTGGCGCCACTCCGGTCAATAACAGCTACCTCAGTGTAGATACGTTGACCTTTACCGGTTCTGTAGCCGGTGCTACAGGTGTGCAGGAGGCTTCTGCTACAGAGAATGCTATATCTGTATACCCTAATCCTGCCAGCTCACAGCTCTCGGTCACCCTACCTGCGGGCCAGCAGGTACAGGCGGTGCAGCTCACCGATGTCACTGGCCGCGTAGTCACATCGCTGGAGGATATCTCAGGCCGTGAAGCTGTCACCATCAATACCTCGGGATTAGCCAGGGGCGCATACATAGTCAAGTGCACCGGATCAGGACTCAATGCCTCCCGCAAGGTGATCATAGAATAAGCTATCATGAAAAGGCTGGCAATAATCATCGCAGCGTTATGTGTGTATCATATGGCGCTCGCACAAAATGCGATCTTCCTGCCCGATACCATTTCGGGTAGTACAATAGGTCTCACCATCAGCCGGGATAGCGTACAATTTCTGCCCGGCAGGATCACGCAGACATATGGTATCAATGGCTACAGCTATTTTGGTCCGACGCTGATCCTGCACAAAGGGCAGAATGTGCACTTCACTGTGACCAATCACATGGGCGATACCACCACCGTACACTGGCATGGCCTGCATCTGGCGGCCATCAATGATGGTGGACCTCACACGATGATCATGGACGGTATGGACTGGAGCCCATCCTTCCCGGTCATGGATCGCGCTGCTATGTACTGGTATCACCCGCATCTGGACCACAAGACCGGCCTCCAGGCCCTACGCGGAGCCGCCGGTGTGATCATAGTCAGGGATAGTACCGAGCAGACACTGAATCTGCCGCGCACGTACGGCGTAGATGACTTTCCCATAGTAGTGCAGTCTCACGAATTTGCCTCGGTCAATCAGATCAACCCGCGTGCTATGAGCGACAGTATCCTGCTGGTCAATGGCACCCTGGATCCCATGGTATCGCTGCCGGCACAAGTAGTACGCCTGCGCCTGCTCAATGCCTCTCAGGAGCGCACATTTAATTTTGGCCTGACCAATGATCGTTTGTTTTACGTGATAGGTAGTGATGGCGGGCTGCTGAGCGCACCTGTCAGTACTACACGCGTATCAGTATCGCCGGGAGAGCGGGCAGAGATACTCTTAGACCTCGGTACGATGGCCGGCCAGACGCTATACCTACGCAGCTACGGGTCAGAGCTGCCATCAGATGTCAGAGGCGGCACGCCTATGAATATGGGAGGCATGAATACCATGTATAGCCCACTGGATGGCATAGATTTTAATATCCTGCAGATCCATGTGGCTGCGGCTACAGCATCACCCGTCACTACTATTCCATCTTCCCTGGTCCCTGTGCCACGGTATCAGGCATCGGCAGCAGATATGACGCGCCGCATCACTTTCACTGCGCAGAATATGATGGTGATGGATGGTCCGTTTTATTTCAATGGGCAGCTGTTTGACATGGAGCGCATAGACCACCGCATACCGCTTAATAATACTGAGATCTGGACCCTGCGCGATAGTACGATGGTGGCGCATCCTTTTCACCTGCACGGTGTACAGTTTCAGGTGCTGGATAGAGATGGCAATCCACCTTCAGCCAAGGAGGCAGGATGGAAAGATGTCGTCCTCGTACATAGCCTCGAGAATGTGCGCATCATGATGCAGTTCACAGACTTTCCGGATACGGTCACACCGTATATGTACCACTGCCATATCCTCATGCATGAAGATGACGGTATGATGGGTCAGTATGTAATCACAGACGCGCCTACAGGCATAGCCGGGCCCGCAGCTGATGGGTGTAAGCTATATCCGGTCCCGGCTTCAGATGTAGCCTACATCACATCGGATCACAGTATCACAGCGGTGGAGATACGTGATGCAATAGGGCAAGCGGTAGAAACTCCTATTCACCTCTCACAGCAGGCGGCTAGTATAGAGGTGGCTTCCCTCTCTGATGGTATCTACACCCTCGAGATCAAGAGTGGCGAGCAATCATTTTTCCAAAAGCTCGTGATCAAACATTAAGGATAAAAATCCCAAACTCTGCAAATGCCTTCTGTCAAAACAGGAGGCATTTTTTTTGGGCAGCTTTACTTTTTCTACCGCCCCAGTGCGGTATACCTTTAGTAAAAAGGCCTGCCAGAAATCCCCGAAATCTCATGTCATTCATTTTGCTTTTGGCAAACTCCAGCATCTCCCGGTATATTTGTCTTCCGTCAGACACCAGATACGAGCCCCATCTTATTTTGCGGGCTTGTATCTGCAGGTATAGCATCTGGCATGTAGCCGGCATCCCAAATAAAATTTTTTCTCTACTTTTGCCTGAGATGAAAGCTTATGTAAGTGCATTTTTACTGTTCGC
>JAFDYP010000020.1 GCA_018267355.1 Bacteroidota bacterium | reverse complement strand
GCCGCGGAGGGATGGGATATTCTCCCACGCATGAAACAGGAAACGGTGTGTGCCAAAGATACCGTCTATAAATATCTCTATCAGCTCTACCTGTGTGATCACAAAGGATACATAGATCACGAGGTGAAGCATGGCTGCTATTGGCCGCTTAAACATTTTCCTCTGCCCCAGCGCCACCATGAGCATGGTCTTCCAGCGCTCACCGGGATGATCCGTATAGGCGGCCGCTCTGCCGAGCATAATATTGAGGTAGACATTGCGGAAGCCGCGGAATGCGATGTAGCTACAGCCGCCTACGAAAAGAACAAAACAAATAGATTGTACAATAGTGAGTACCATGGTTTAGTTTTAGGTCCGGCACAAGTGATCTTAATCACAATGCAGGACAGGGGCTAAAATACACTTTCTCGTATTCTTTCAAAAGAGAGTAATCCACCATATCAGGATGCAAAACATCCATTTTGCCCATTCCATTTATTTCATTTAGGTTTGACGCCGCCATTCACCTATGACCACGATATAAAATACAGCTATGAGCACCACTACTGACGTGAAAGCTGAATCTAACGTACTGAGCCTGATGCAAGAGATGGAGCACGAAAATCTTCTCTCCTTCTATGATAAAGAAACCGGCCTCAAGGGCTTCATAGGCATACATGATACCACTCTCGGCCCCTCTCTGGGCGGCTGCCGCATCTGGAATTATCAAAATGAATCTGATGCCCTCTGGGATGTACTGCGCCTCTCGCGCGGCATGACCTTCAAGTCTGCCATCAGCGGCATAGACCTGGGTGGCGGCAAGGCCGTGATCATCAGCCCCAATAAGGAACAGCGTACCGAGAAATACTGGAAGAAATTTGGCGAGACGGTAGATACTCTCGGCGGCAAATACATCACCGCAGAAGACGTAGGCACCTCTACCCAAGAGATATCCTATATCATGCAGCGCACCCGCCACGTAGCCGGCAAACCACTCGAGGCCGGCGGCACGGGAGACCCATCTCCTTTCACAGCCTATGGGGTTTTTCTCGGGCTGAAGGCCAGCGCCAAAGAAGCATTCGGCACAGATGACCTCTCCGGCAAAAAAGTAGCCGTACAGGGCATAGGCCACGTAGGCGGCTACCTGGTAGAGCACCTGACCAAAGCCGGCGCTAAGGTCTATATCACAGACATCAATCAGGACAACCTGCAGCGTGTAGCTGCAGCGAGCGGCGCTACTGTGGTAGGTACAGATGAGATATACGGCCTGGAGGTAGATATCTACGCTCCATGTGCGCTGGGCGCCACGGTCAATACGGATACGATCCGCCAGCTCAGGTGTGCCGTGATAGCCGGTGCTGCTAATAACCAGCTGGCAGATGAAAATGTACACGGCCACATGCTGCTGGACCGAGGCATCCTCTACGCTCCTGACTTTCTGATCAATGCCGGTGGCGTCATAAACTGCTACCGCGAGGTGAAAGGACTGACAGAAAAAGAGACGCAGGTATATATTGATGCGATCTATGATAAAACTTTACAGATATTTGCAAGGGCAAAGGCCGACAAGGTCCCAACCCAGGAGG
Organism: Bacteroidota bacterium; assembly: GCA_018267355.1. Lineage (GTDB taxonomy): Bacteria > Bacteroidota > Bacteroidia > Chitinophagales > LD1 > UBA1941. The sequence continues at coordinate 3,203 of JAFDYP010000020.1, read as the reverse complement.
CAGCGATCCGCATAGCTAAGGACCGTATCGCAGCCGCTAAGAAGTAACACGTTCATTGGTATCAAAGAGATAGTATAAAGTAATAATGCTCGGCAGAAGAAGTTTAAGGACGAAAGTCATGCAAGTGCTGTATAGCATCGAGGTAAATCCTGATGTGCAGCTCGGCGCCCTGGAGACGGAGCTCAATAAAAGCCTCGACCGCTCCATATCCCTCTACCTCACCAATCTGGCCTATATGTATGAGGTCTGCCAGTACTCACTGGTAGACAAGGCCAAGAGAATGGCCAAGTACATCAAGACAGAGGACGACGAAAGGGCCAGTACCCTGATAGCCTCAAACAGGATAGCCACATTCCTGCAAAACAATAAGGAATACCAGGCCTATCTCAAGCAGTACAAGATATCCCACAATATAGACCAGGAGGTAGTCAAGGCCATGTTTAACATGCTGCATGACAAGTATACCTACAAAAACTATATCGCACTGACGGACACTCCTACCCTGGAGCAAGACCGTGAGGTCATGGACCTGGTAGTAAAGAAGATCCTCGGCAAGAACAAGGAATTTGAAGCACAACTGGAGGACCTCTATGTCAACTTTGACGATGACCAGCTCCTGCTGAATCACGTCATGCAGAAGTATGTAGAAGCATTCACTGAGGAAGATGAGAATGCGCTCATCACCGGCATACACCAGTGGGAGGAGGAGAAAAAATTTGGCGTGGACCTGCTGCGCCTCTGCTACAAGCACAATGAGGAACTGACCAAAGACATAGAGCCTAACCTCAAGAACTGGGAGATGGATCGCATCGCGACACTCGACCTGGTGCTGATGAAGATGGCAGTCTGCGAGCTGAAGTACTTCCCTACAGTACCGGTCAAGGTATCCATCAACGAGTACATAGACATCTCAAAGATCTACAGTACACCTAAGAGCAAAGACTTTGTGAACGGAGTACTGGACAAGACCAAGCTCCAGCTCATAGAGAAGGGCCTCGTGAATAAACAAGGCCGTGGCCTCGTAGACTCCTGATCTACTTCTTACCTTTTATCCTCCTGCACACGATCATTACATATTGCCGTGCATCATCTCCGTTGGCTATTGTCTTTAGCTGATATTGATAGCCGGTGCGTGCCTTATTGGTCACCTGCAGTGCATAGTGCTGCAGCGGATCTATCACACTGCGGAAAGAAGAATACACACCCACTGTAGCTGTATCTGCAGCCTCTATATCCAGCCCCATAGCCGCCGCCTGTATATCCTTATACCGGCAGGTGAGGTGCAGCGGCTCGCTCGTATAGTTTATGACATACAGTTGCTTTTGCCCCGGTACCGGGGCGCATTCCGCGGGCTTCTGTGGTGTGATAGCAGGTTTGGGTGCCGGTACTACCGGCTGCGGGCGCTCAGGCATATGGATAGGCCATGGGTGTATCTCTCCGTCATTGCCGCGGCTCATATCCTCCTCATGGTCTATCGTGCCATCCGGTTTGAAATAGGTGGTGATATCCGTGTACTGTATCCCGCCGTCAGGCTGCATGGTGTAGTGTGCGCTCGCTACGCCGCCACCGGCCTGGTAGCGCAGCTCTACATGGCTGGAGCCATAGCGCTGTCCGTAGCTGCGCTCGTATATCACAGCCTTATCTTTGCCATATACTTTGAGGTTCTTCCACCTGTCATTGCTTTTGAGATAGCTGATCTCGGTAGAGAGCTGGCCCGTAGTGTAGTAGCAGCGCTGGTACACAGTATCACCTTTTGTGATGGTCTTGCAGGCGTACTGGGCAGATATGTGGCCTGTATATAGCAGGCATACTACTATGAGCGCGGATAGCTTTTGCATGATGGATGTTTTGCCAGAGCACCTGAAATACTATGCCAAATGTATATCTGAAAAGTGAAAATATGTTAGCCATAAAAACAAAAGCGGCACCACTGGGGCACCGCTTTCTTGGCTGGTTTTAGGGTTTGGGCCTTTCTTTACATTTACTAAAAAACAAAGTCGTTTATGCTGGTGGTGGATACGCCTCCATCGGTCTTTGCGATAGCAAACATACAGCAACACTCCTCCCGTCCAAAGTCAAAAAAGCGACCAAAATCGGAACTCTGAGCTGCCGTGAGCCATACAGACGGTATATTCAGATCCGTAGTTGCACCGTATATCTGTCGCATTTATACCAGCGCCATATGCATGGATGTAGCATCTTTGCACTGCACGATTGATCACTAAAACCATATACAACATGAAGCCCATCTATCCATGCCTCTGGCATAATGATACAGCAGAAGAAGCGGCAGCGCTATACACTAAAACATTTCCAAACTCCAGAGTGACCAAGACCACCTACTACGGCAAGGGTGCACCACGCCCTGAGGGCAGTGTGATGACCATACACATGGAGCTGAACGGGCAGCAGTTTATGATACTCAATGGCGGGCCGTGGGAGAGCTATACGGGCGCCATCTCGCTGGTAGCTCCCTGCGATACACAGGAGGAGATAGACCGCGTGTGGGACTCACTCACATCAGATGGTGGACAGGCAGTACAGTGTGGCTGGCTGAAAGATAAATATGGCGTGAGCTGGCAGGTAGTGCCATCTATGTTTGACAAGTGGATGACGGGAGACCCTGAGCGCTCGGCACGCGCCATGCAGGCCCTATGGAGCATGGTGAAGCTGGACATAGCAAAGATACAGGCAGCCTATGACGGGCAATAGCCTCAGGCGGCAGTACTAAAGCGCATAAATGCCTCGCGGGTATGCTCTTCTTGCGGAGGCTGATTGACACTGAGCCAGTAGCGAAATACGCGCACGAGCGTATCTATAAAGATGGTCACATCCATCGGTTTGATCAGGTAGCTATTGGCACCGAGGCGATAGCTTCGCTCTATATCTACATCCTGCTCAGATGTAGAGACTATGACCAGTGGCACATCACGCAGCTTATCATTGCCCTTGATATATTGCATAAACTCGTAGCCATCCATCTTGGGCATTCGTATATCAGACAGGATCAGGCGCGGAGGTATATCACCGCCGGCAGTGAGGCCATCGAGGAAATCTATAGCATCTGCACCGTTTTGGATGTGCTTGACATGCAGCGGGAGGCCCACCTCACTGATCGCTTGCTTTATAAATAAAACATCATGCGGATTGTCTTCTACTATCAGGATATCTATGAGGGGCTCCATGTGTGAGATATTTCCGGT
>JAFDYP010000209.1 GCA_018267355.1 Bacteroidota bacterium | reverse complement strand
TCTGTACAGTTAAGAAGTTGCATTCTCAAATAGAGAATCGCCCATGTTGTTTATGATATTTTACTGGGAATACCGGATGGATAGGGCCTCCGACATAGTCCCCGTTTGCATATCTCCACGGATAAACTGATATTGGTCTATCAATCCACTACCACATGGAAAAACAAGACAAAGACCTCTACGGCGAAAAAGTACCGGCAGGCAAACGCACCTATTTCCTCGATTTCAAAGAAAAGCACAATGGCGACCATGTGATCAAGATCACAGAGAGCCGCAAGAATGGCGAAGAGTTCATCCGCTCTACGGTCATGATCTTCCAGGAGGACTTTGACAAATTCTTTGAGGCGCTGGACAGGGTGCGCCAGCAGATAGGACAGCACTAAGCCCTCGGCCCCATCCAAACCTTCTCCAACGGGGAAGGCTTTAATGCAAACTTGCTCTCAAAGTCTCGGGACCTCTGCGAAGGAGTGAACTCAATGCACCCCTGCGGTAAATCTACCTTCAGAGATCTATGTCCTCTATTTTGCCCTATTGACCTCTATATGAACGCTATCGACACTTTTCTGTGTTAAACTTTTATATAGCGTTGCTATCACTGGCATAGATTTGTTCGTCTATCTTTATGTCTGTCAGGACCACACGATGAAGCGTTTAAGGTTTGGTAATGAAGAAAACTCTACTAGTCGTCCTATCTATTGTCGCGTTTCTGGCCGGTATGGCCCAGAATACAAACATCACCGGTACGATCAACCGCTATAGCAAGGTGACGGCTGTAGTACGCTGTGGCAACCGCATGGTCGTAGACTCTTCTTCCCTCTTCGCTGTAGGTATGCGCGCACTGGTCATACAGATGCAGGGCGCACAGATGGATGCCAGCAATGGTGCCACCTATGGCGACCTGCTCAGCTACGCCGACGCGGGCAACTATGAGATCGTGACCATAGACTCTATCCTCACAGATACCCTCAAGTTTCGCTACCAGCTGCAGCGGCTCTACGATGCCACGGGCAGCGTACAGATCATACCCCTGCCGGAGTACCACCAGGCCACGGTGACGGGAGGCAAACTGACCTGCCGCCCGTGGAACGGGTCCATAGGCGGCGTGCTGCTGCTCAAGGCTGACTCACTGGTATTGAATGACTCCATTAAAGTCAGCGGTATGGGTTTCCGTGGCTACTACAATAACGACAGTTCGCAGAATTGTTTTGGCGGGACCAATAGCGGGTACTATTTCAGTGACAGCATGCAGGGCGCGCCAAAGGGAGAGGGTATCATCAGGGCACCCTATATCTATGGCCGTGGCAAAACGGTAAACGGCGGCGGCGGCGGCAATAACCAGAACACCGGCGGTGGCGGAGGTGGCAACTATGGCCAGGGCGGCCTGGGTGGTACTATCGTACCGCGCACCATAGCCTGCCCGGGCAATAACCCCGGGATAGGCGGCCTGGCGCTGGGATACAATGATACTGTCAATAAGATATTCATGGGTGGCGGTGGCGGCTGCGGCCACGGCAATAACAGCGAAGGCACCGGTGGCACCAATGGTGGCGCGATCGTGATCATCATGGCCAATACTCTGATAGGAAACAATAAAGGCATCGTGTCAGACGGCATAGACCAGACCCGTATAGCCGGTAGTGACGGCGCGGGTGGCGGCGGGGCTGGAGGCACTATTTTGCTATCAGTAGGGCAGTATACCGGCAGCGTAGGCGTACGGGCCAAAGGCGGCATAGGGGGTAGCCTCAATAATGACTTTCTGACGCGCTCCTGTATGGGACCTGCAGGCGGCGGAGGCGGCGGAGTGCTGTGGGTGAGCCAGGCCTCTGTGCCGGCTGCGATCTCCTATACCGCTCCCGGTGGTATCAATGGCAAGAACCTCGCAAATACCTCTTTCTGCCCGCTCGGTGTGACCAATGGTGCCCTGCCCGGCGATACCGGCGGCAGCGTGACGGGCCTGATGATACCTGAGTCATCAGTGCCATACATACGGCTCTCGGCTACGGCCTCGGGAGATACACTACTCTGCAATGACCAGCAGCTGCACCTGTCTGCAGCGGGTACCTCATCAGATAGTGTGTACTATGCATGGAGCACAGGGCAGACTGGCTCAGACATCACCTTCCTCGCTACGCAGACTGCGGCCTACGCTGTAGATGTGACCGATCGCAATACCTGCACCGTGACCAAAACTATGAATGTGACGGTAGAGCATGTGCTGCCAAACTTCAGCGGCGATACAGCCATGTGCAGCCCGGCCAATATCACCCTGCATGCGGATAACTCCGGTACCACTCCTGTGACCTACAGCTGGAATACCGGCGCGACTACCCCGTCCATATCCTTCCTGGCAGACTCTACACAGACCTACATGGTCACGGTGAGCAGCGCCAATAACTGCAGCGCCACGGCTACTATGAATGTGAGCGTGGGCAATCTGAATGCCACCTACTCCAATGATACTGCCGTCTGCCTCGGCCAGCCTCTGACGCTGTCAGTTTTCCCGGCTATGGGCGCGGCCTACTCCTATGCCTGGAGCAGCGGACAAAGTACTGCCAGCATCAACGTGACTCCCGGGGGCAGCACTACCTATACCGTGACTGTGAGCGCAGGCGGAGGCTGTACCACGCATCATGATATACATGTAGATGTGCAGAGCGTCCTGCCTGCTTTCTCTCCTGATACGGCCCTCTGCGGCGGCGGCTCACTGACGCTACACGCAGACAATACGACAGGCACGCCGGTGACCTATGCCTGGAGTACGGGAGATGCCACGCCGGCCATCACAGTCAGCCCCTCATCTCCTACTGTGTATACCGTGACCGTGAGCAGCAGCCTGGGCTGCACAGCTACCGATACTATCCGTGTGAATGTAGGCACGCTGCGCGTATCGTATTCCAATGATACAGCCGTATGCCCCGGCCAGCAGGTCACCCTCGCAGCCAATGTGCTCTCTGGAAACAATGTGACATTTGACTGGAGTACCGGAGATATCACTGCATCTA
>JAFDYP010000208.1 GCA_018267355.1 Bacteroidota bacterium | reverse complement strand
GAAGGCTAGTGCGCCTTTGAAGGCGATTGAACAGAAGGGTGTAAGTCCCTTCCAGGCGACCGTTACCAGCCTGAACTCCAAAGGTAACTGCGTCTTCGAGAGGAGAGGTGGGGAGCAACCTGCGGAAAACAACCAGTCCGTAACATAAGTGAACCTGATTCGGCCAAGCCTGTCGGGGAGCCTGCTAGCAAAGGGCGAACCTCTGACCGCGCGACGGGCAAATCCCCTGACTGTCTCAGTCTCCCCGGGGGATAGACGCGGCGACCGTGACGATGATGTAAGGTGACAAATCGAGCATGGTGAAATGGCACTGCGGTGGTTGAGGATGGAATGGTTGGACGTTCAATCGAGATAAGAAGGGAGACCTGTTGTGTGTTAAGGACGTGGACGATCACCGTGAAATTTCGCAGCGGGGGACACTGCGTGACCAATGGCCCAGAGATCCCTCGGCGCATATCGCACGTCGATGGGGGACGAACCCGCGATATCGGTGGCTCGGATGAAGCGGCATGACAGGAGTCAGAGTTCCCATAGTAGCGATGAACCCGTGCAGCAAAACGCGGTGGAGCGAAGGGGAACAGGAAGGTAGTTGCGCAATGACCAGTCCGAGGAAACCATATACCCCGGTCACAGTGCCCTTCGGGGCTACCCCGACCGGAGAGACACCTGGCATCCACCAGTGGGCTCATCCCGTGGTCTGGACAGAACGCATGTTGGAGACACTTTTGTTCAACAAGGTGAGAGGAGGTAAATGGCACACGCTGATTGACAAGGTGTATAGCGACTTGAACCTTTTCGTCTCGGCCCACAAGGTGCAAGGCAAGAAGGGGGCAGCAGGAATCGACCGGCAAACCGTCAACGACTTTGCCGAACACGAACGCGAGGAACTCCGCCGTCTGCAGGGAGAACTGCGAGACGGAACGTACACTCCGGCACCCGTCCGGCGAACGTGGATTCCCAAGCCGGGCAGTTCGGAAAAGCGGCCATTAGGCATTCCCACGGTCCGTGACCGAACCGTCCAAACGGCCCTGGTTCACGTGATCGAGCCGATTCTGGAGATCACGTTCCATGAACGCAGCTACGGCTTCCGACATGGTCGCGGATGTCACGATGCCCTCCGGACGGTCGAATCGCTTCTTGAGGCTGGATATCACTACGTCGTCGACGCCGATCTGAAAGGCTACTTTGATACGATCCCCAAGGATCGTCTGCTGGAGATCGTGCGACAATCGATCTCAGACACCCGCGTTCTGGGCCTGATTCAGCAATTTCTGGATCAGGGGATCATGGAAGATCTGCGAACATGGATTCCGGAAACCGGCGTTCCGCAAGGAGCGGTCCTGTCTCCCGTCCTGGCCAACGCCTACCTCAACCCGCTGGACCACCGGATGAGCGAGAGCGGCTACCAAATGGTGCGTTATGCGGATGACTTTGTCATCCTCTGTCGCACGCAGGCGGAAGCGGAAGCAGCTCTGTCCGCAGTGCGCACATGGGTGACCAAATCTGGGCTGACGCTGCACCCGGAGAAGACGCATATCGTCGACTCACGCGAGAAGAGCTTTTCGTTTCTGGGCTACAGCTTTCGAGGTCGATTGCGATTTCCTCGAGAGAAGAGCCATCGTAAGTTCGTCGACCGCATTCATCACTTGACGCCCCGGTCCTCCGGGGAGTCGCTGGAGACGATCATCCGGCGGCTCAATCAATGCCTGAAAGGCTGGTTCAACTACTTCCGTCACTGCCTCTGGAACATCTTCCCGTCGTATGACACCAGGATCCGTACTCGCTTACGCCGGATCCTCCTGAAACGACACCGGCGGAATCCTCAACGCGTGCCCCGTCATCATCGCTGGCCCAATGCCTACTTCGCGGAACTGGGACTATTCAGCCTGAAAGAGGCCCACGCCCGTTACGTCCAATCCACCGGAACCTACTAACCGGAGAGCCGTATGCGGGAAAACCGCCCGTATGGTTCGGAGGGAGGGGGGACCGAAATCAATCGGTCCTCCCTACCCCTATCCTTGGATGAGACCACCGAGTTTTCACCGTGTCCTCCGTGCCTCCGTGGTGAAAACCTTTCTTCGATTCAGACACGGTAGCATCCTCACGGATCCAGCAGCGTGGGGTCAATCTCGTTGGCCCGCTCGCGCCACCAGTCTCCCGCCTTTTCGTAGTTCCACTGGTGAGCGTCTTTGCAACCGCCCAGGGCTTCGGCCATTTCCCGGGGGGAACCGAATCGGTCCGCCGGTTCCTTCGACAGGCAGCGCAGAATCACCGCTTCCAGATCCTTCGGAATGGACGGATTCCAGCGTGATGGCGGCGTGACAGGTTCCTTGGCGTGCGCCACCATCACTCGCCACGCCGTATCCCCCTCGAAGGGCGGACGGCCGGTCAGCAGATAGTAGGCGACAGCGCCGAGCGAATAGATGTCCGAGCGGGCATCCAGTTTCATTCCGACGGCCTGCTCGGGGGACATGTACAACGGAGATCCGGCAAACGGTGTCGTCGCACCCGGGCCGAGCATGTTCAGGAAGGTATCCCCCTCGCCTCGCAGCAGCACCAGGCCGAAGTCGAACAGTTTCGTGACGTCGAACACTCCACCACGTTTGGCGGCAAAGATGTTGGCCGGTTTCAGGTCACGATG
>JAFDYP010000207.1 GCA_018267355.1 Bacteroidota bacterium | reverse complement strand
CCGCTCGTGCGTATGATGATGCTATGATTGCTGCAGTCATAGAGTGTCCGGTTTACAGATGCTTTGGATACATTATCTGCCCAGGTCTGGGTGGTGTCAAAAGTACCAAACTCCACACTGTCTATCTGTACCAGCATGCTCTGTAGGTTGATGTAGTCTGCTATATTGAGCTGCGAGATGGTCATATGCTTCACCGGGATATCCAGGCCCCACTGCCCTTTGATGATATGGTCCGGCGCTTTGTCTATGACCAGCGGGCCCACGTTAGGATACTGGCTGGTCGTCGTATCTATATAGCCGCCCAGCTCATAGGTGCCGCTGTAGTTGAAAAACAGCAGCCCTTTCACTTTTACAAATATCCGGCGGCCTATAGGATAGTCCTGATACAGATAGCTACTGCCTATCTTGAGCTGTATGCCGCCTGTAGAGTCTTGTATACTGATGATCTTGTAGAAATTGCCTGATTGGTCATCAGCGTTTACGATACCGGAGATGATCACGTTGGTATCTATCATACGGGGCAGGTAGCTACTGGATATAGGACTACAAAATTTCTGCTTGAACTCCTTGATGCTCATCGTAGCTGATACACCTGCCGGGTCCACATTAGCGCCTGGCGCAGGCATGGAGAAGTTATCCTTCTTGCACGACAGGATACCCGCTGCGAGCAGCAGCCCGGTCACGGCTGCTATAGCGATTGTCTTTATACTCATTCTGGTCATTGTCTCTTCTTTCCTTTTTTATGATTACTGCATGCGGAAGGCTACAGATACAAAGTAGCCGAAGCCGATCATATAGCGGTACTTCGTACCGAATTTGTCGAGGTTGTTTTGGCCATAGTCGTAGCGTAGCTGCTCAGATGCATTGACTACAAAGTTGGTATTGTTGGTCAGGTTGGTGAGCAGGGCGTAGAAGTTCAGGTTATACTTATACTTGCCCATATGCTTGATGTACTTATTGAGCAGCAGGTTGTATCCGCCTGATATATCCATGGTAAACTGCCTCTTGAGCTGCTCCTGCTGCATGATAGCATTGTACTGCGGAGAGCCATAGTCTACCAGGTCTACCGCCTGCGCTGTGCGGCGGATAGGGTTGATGACAGCGTACATCTGGTCAAAGTAGTTGAAGTTGATCGCCGCATACCAGTACTTAGGGCTGGAATATTTGAAGCCCAGTGATCCCGTGACCTGAGGCATACCGCCCAGGTAGAAGTTTTTGATATATGCGGTCTGATTGGTCAGGATCGCATCACTATTGTCTTTGGTGATGGTCGCATTGGCATTGGTAGTATAGAAGTATTTGCCTGCAGTGAAGATCAGGTTTGTACTGAAGCCCTTGTAGATATTGGCATTGAAGCCCAGCTCGGCACCCATGTGGCGCTGGCCTATGCCGGTCAGGGAGTAGTTTACGTTAGTCCGGTAGTCATCATGAAAGAAGGTCCTGTTCTCTATACCATTCCTAAACTCTGTGAGGAAGCCGCTGATCTTTAATTTGAAAATAGGCGACTTGTACTGGTATCCTATCTCAGCTGCATAGACATTTTCTGCTGTCAGTCCGCTTACTACCTCATTGCGCAGCCTGGCTGACAGGAATGATTGATTGAAGGTAGGTGGCTCTGTCTTGATCATGGTATTGGCATAGAGGTAGTTCCTGCCATTGATCTTGTACTGCAGGCCGGCCTTTACCGCCCAGGTGATCATTGATATCTTGCGCGAATCTCCGAGGGAATTGTCCGGGAAGAGTCCGTTTTGCACATTACCTGTACGCCAGTAGTAGTTATGCATGATCTGGCCCGATACAAAAAACTCTATATGATTGAATTTAAAGTATGGCTGGAGCCATGCAGAGGTCTTATGTATATTGGAGGAATAGTCATACTCGTATTTGTCACCTACATGGAGGATGCGGTTTGGGTGCTGCAGGTCATACTGTAGTACCCTCGGGTCTGTAGGAAAGTCCTGCACCGCGTAGTCATTCAGGTTTATATAGTAGTCACCTCCCAGCAGGTCAGCTACCTGTTTGTAGTGGCGCACCTGCTCCCACTGATAGGTGAGGCCGGCGGTGAGGGAGATGTGATCATAAAAAGTATGATTGAGCGTAGAGTTAAAGTTCACCTGCTTATTATCCTGTACGCTTTCTCCCAGTATGTAGCTGGACTGGCGTCCATTGGCTGTGACCGGGGCATTGCGGTTGATAGTATACAGGCGGTCCCAATTGATCTGGCTGACGTTAGGGTCTGTCTGAAACGCCTGCTCCGCCATCGCCCTCTGAGCCGGATCAGTGATCAGGCTGGGTTGATTCTTGTAGTAGTCAGGATCGGCAGAGGGGGAGTTGTAATAGTCTATGCCTGAGAGTGAGTTGCGGCCAAACTCGAAATCCAATCCTGTGAGCAGGCTGGTCTTATTGTCTATTTTGGCCTCGTGCGTCAGGACAAATGTGGGCTCAAAGCGCTTATTGATCCGGGCTGATCTGACCTGGCCGTTTTGATAGCCCCAGTCAGGGTTGTAATAGTTGCTTCCCGCCAGCTCTTGGAACTCGCGCACGGTAGTAGAAGACCTGGCAGAGGTAGTAGGCGTGCCGAGTACCGTCAGGTTCAGCCTTTGGGTCTCACTAAACTTCTTTTCTACCGACAGGAAATAACCATAGCCATCAAAGGAGGTGCCCGGCTGGTAGCCTTGCACTGCCCAGCGCCTGGAGGCTGCGAGGGTCACTGCCCAGCCGTGCTTCATATAGCCGCTGGACCATGATACGTTCAGACGGTTGTAATACTGACGATTAGCCGCAGTGTAGGTGAGGCTCAGCCCTTTTTTCATACCGCCTGCACGCATATCCATATTATATGCTCCCCCCAGTCCGCCAAAGGCAAAGGAAGACGGAAGCAGGGCCAGGGTACCGGATCTATTTCGCAGCAGGTCTGTAAATGCCCCGGAGCCATTAAAGAAGGAGGCGCCGTTTTCGGGGTCATTGATCAGTACCCCGTTTATTAGCATACTAAACTGGTTGCTGCGATAGCCACGGTAGCGAAAGCCGCCCTGGTTGAGCCGGTAGCTGAGAGTGGCAGCGTAGATATCCCCGGTAGAGGATAGCATACTCGCCACATTCTGAGTGGTAATGGCCTCACTCAGGTCATCAGAAGATACGGCTATCGTAGGGATCATATCAGCGTCCTGCTGCATTACCTTCTCTATAGAGTCACCTGCTGCACTTTGAGCAAAGGATAGATGTCCGCACAGCACCACTGTACAGCATAGAGCGAAAAATTGCTTCATCAAAAAATAAGTTAATTTCGGGCCAAAGCTAAAGATTTACCCATCAATGGCAACCCGCCGATGTTAATAAATGATTATAAATCCTCACCACAGGCTGATAAATCAAGGCATCGGCTACCTTTGCCATATTAAATAGTGCTATGCAAAAATATTTTATCATTCTTATCTCATTGATT
>JAFDYP010000206.1 GCA_018267355.1 Bacteroidota bacterium | reverse complement strand
TGCGCAGATAGGCCTGCTCAAAGAGGGAGATATGGTGAAAGCAAACTTCCCTGACATAGATAAAACGATAGATACCAGGATCACCTATGTAGGCCAGGTAGTAGACAAGCAGACGAGGACATTTAACGTAGAGGCCGCGCTCACCAGCAAAGAGGTCAATGTAAAAGCTAACATGATAGCGAAGCTCATGATCAATGATGAGACGGCTAACAATGCGCTGGTGGTACCGACCAATACGGTGCAGACCGGAGACGATGGCAAGCCATATGTACTGGTGGCCGAAAAGGGCACTGCTGTAAAAAAGAATGTAGAACCCGGCACCTCATATGACGGACGCACTCTGATCAAAAGCGGTCTGAAGCCTGGAGACAAGGTAATATCGTTTGGCTATAGCGAGGTGGTAGATGGTCAGAAGATCAGCTATTAATTTTTGACGCTATTAAGTAGTTAGCATAAAGTATTTGAATAAATACGCTGGCTGCTATACTGTGAATTTGGCTTTCCGTAGCAATGTCGCAAATGAATTGTTGCATTAGTCCTAATACTAAATACTGACTACTAAATACTCACTATGATAAGTGCAGAAAGACTGAAAGAATTTCCCATCACCAGCTGGTGTATCAATAACCGGGTAAGCATCTACATATTCACTATCATCCTCAGTGCCTGGGGTTTCTTTACCTATCAGGCGCTGCCCAAGGAACTCTATCCTGATGTGGTGGTGCCTACTATCTCAGTAGCCACGATCTATGGAGGCGCGTCGCCACAGGATGTAGAAAACCTGATCACCAAGCCATTGGAAAAACAGCTGAAGTCTATATCGGGCATCAAGAAGATCACCAGTAACTCTATGTCAGACTTTGGTCTGATCGTAGCAGAGTTCAATACCGATCAGAATCCGGCTGTGTGCAAGCAGAAAGTAAAGGATGCAGTAGACAAGGGCAAAAAGGACCTGCCATCCGATCTCAAAAGCGACCCGCAGATACAGGAGTTTGACATATCTGAGCAGCCTATCATGAATATCAACCTCTCGGGAGATATACCGCTGGAGCAGCTGAAGAAATATGCCAAGATGCTCAAGGACAAGATCGAGAGCCAGAAGGAGATCACCCGTGTAGACATCATAGGGGGCTACAGTCGTGAGATACAGGTCAATGTGGACCTTTATAAAATGACGGCTTCGGGCATCACGCTCATGGATATAGAGAATGCAATAGCCCGCGAAAACCTCAATGTATCCAGTGGCGAGGTACGCGTAGGAGAACTGCGCCGCAACCTCCGTGTGAAAGGTGAGTTTGAATCTCCGGATGAGATAGGCAATATAGTCGTACGTTCATTCACGGGCAACCCGGCTTTCATCAAAGACATCGCCACTGTCACGGACTCACATGCTGATAAACAAGATTTCGCGCGCCTGGATCACAAAACGGTAGTGACCCTGAATGTGATCAAGCGCTCCGGCGAAAACCTCCTCAACGCTACTGACAAAATATATGAAACAATAGACGACTACAAAGCCTCTCAGTTTCCGCAGGGCCTGAATGTACAGGTCACAGGCGATACCTCTGAGCTGACACGTGTGCAACTCCACGACCTGCTCAATACCGTGGTGATCGGCTTTATCCTCGTAGTGTTTGTCCTCATGTTCTTCATGGGCTTCCGCAATGCCTTCTTCGTTGGTCTGGCCGTACCGCTATCTTGCCTGCTGGCTTTTCTGGCCATGCCTGCGCTGGGCCTGACCATGAATGTGATCGTGCTCTTCTCGCTACTCCTGGCGCTGGGCATCATAGTAGATGATGCGATCGTGGTGATAGAGAATACGCACCGTATCTTTCACCAGAATCACGACCTGAGCGTCGCACAGGCTGCAAAGTATGCTGCCGGCGAGGTCTTCTTCCCTGTGCTGGCTGGTACACTTACTACGCTGTCGCCATTCTTCCCGCTGCTCTTCTGGCCGGGTATCATTGGTAAATTTATGAAAGGGCTGCCGATCACACTCATCATCACGCTGGGTGCATCATTGTTTGTGGCCTTTGTGATCAATCCCGTATTTGCTGCCAGCTTTATGAATAAGGATGATAAGGAGCGCTCTAATCTCAAGAGCCTTATCCCTTGGTTTGTCCTCTTCGGTGTGGCTGCAGTGGCGAGCTATGCTACGAAGAGTTTTGGCCTGGGCAACTTCAGTGTTTTCTGCCTCATTCTCGTTGCGCTTTATCACTTTGTATTTGATGCAGCGATACATGGCTGGCAGGAGCGCGTATGGCCACGCTTCATCGAGTTCTATCGCCGCACACTACAGTCTCTGATACGGGGTGTAGGCCCGATCCTGGTGCCGATAGGTGCGCTGGTGATGCTGATCCTGAGCGGCATCGTGCTTTGGCTCAGCAAGCCTGCTGTCGAGCTCTTCCCGAGCGGTGAGCCAAACTTTGTTTATGTGTACTGCAAACTGCCGATGGGCACAGATGCGACAGTCACAGACTCCATCACGCGCATCATAGAGCAGCGTGTCTACAAAACGATCGGCGAGCACAATCCTGATGTGACCTCCGTGATCTCAAATATCGGCCTCGGTGCGGGCGATCCTCAGAACCCTGACAAGGTGCCTACACCATACAAGTCCAAGGTGACGGTAGCTTTCAAAAAATATGCAGACCGTAAGCATCCGCACACTTCAATGTGGCTGGACTCTATCCGCCATGAGTTTAAAACAGGTGTGGCCGGTGCGCAGATATCCGTAGAAAAGGAACGCAACGGCCCGCCGGTAGGCAAGCCTATCACTATTGAGATCACAGGAGATGACTTCAAAGTACTCGCTGACCTGCAGGAGAAAGTACTCAGCAATATCAGCAAAGCAAATATCAAAGGCATAGATGAGCTGAAGAGCGACCTGCAGCTGGCCAAACCGGAGATCACTGTAGAGCTCGACAATGAGAAATTGCAGCGCGAAGGCCTCTCTAAGGCCCAGGTCGCCGTAGAAATGCGCTCCGCGCTGTATGGCAAAGAGGTGTCAAAGTTCCGCGATGTGGACGAGGATGTGCCTATCATGCTACGCCTCCAGGCTAGTGACAGGCAGACCCCAGAGCAGCTCATGAACCTCAACATGTCGTTCATGGACTTTGCCACAGGGTCTTTCCGCCAGGTACCGGTATCGTCTATCGCTACGCTGAAGAATACAAACTCCTACAGCGTGATCAATCGCAAAAACCAAAAACGTATCGTGACGCTGAGCTCTGACGTGACAGAGGGCGCTACTGCCAATGAAGTAGTAGCCAAGATACAAGCTGTCATTAATAACATGACCCTGCCTGAGGGCTATGAGATCTCTATGGCTGGGGAGCAGGAGCAGCAGCAGGAAACCCAAGATTTTCTCGTCAAGGCGTTGGGTATAGCCTTTGCGCTGATGTTTATGATCATGGTACTTCAGTTCAACTCATGGGAGAAACCGATCATCATCTTTACTACTGTATTCTTCAGCCTCGTGGGTGTATTCCTGGGCAATGCGGTCTTCCACATGAAGTTCTCTGTGGTCATGACAGGTGTTGGCTTCCTTGCGCTATCCGGTATCGTGATACGAAATGGTATTCTCCTGATCGAGTTTATAGACGAGTTGCGACAGCGGGGCTATACCGTGGTAGAGGCTGTGATAGAGGGTGGTGCTACGCGTCTGACGCCGGTATTGCTCACGGCCATGTCGGCTATTCTGGGTCTGATACCGCTCGCTATCGGTCTGAATATCGACTTTGAGGAGCTCTTCTCTAAATTTCAGCCGCACCTCTATCTCGGTGGTGATAACGTAGCCTTCTGGGGGCCGCTGGCATGGACCATGATATTTGGTCTGATCGGCGCTACATTCCTGACGCTGCTCGTAGTACCATGTATGTATATACTCGGCTATAATACGATAGAGGCCTACAGAAATCGTAAACGCAGAAAGAATCCGGCAGACCCGTCTACCAGTCACTAAATAGAAATTTCTGAAAGGGCGCATCTGGCGCCCTTTTTTATTCGCAGGACTTCATGATTCTGCATACATTAGCGGCACATGACCCCCGCTACCAAGATCTACTTTGCCTCCGACCTGCATCTCGGCACGCCGGACTATGACACGAGCCTGCGCCGTGAGCGCCTGTTCGTAGAGTGGCTGGAGATAGCCGGCAGGGACGCAGCAGAGATATACCTGGTGGGCGACACATTTGACTTCTGGCACGACTACAAAACCGTGGTGCCCAAAGGCTACGTACGCCTGCTGGGCAAGCTGGCAGAACTCTCTGACCGGGGTGTCAAACTGCACATCTTTACCGGCAATCACGACCTGTGGTTTGATGGCTACTTTGAGAAAGAGCTCGGGGCCAGAATTTACACCGCCCCGACTGAGCGGCAGATAGATGGCAAAGAGTTTTTCATAGGGCATGGCGATGGGCTCGGACCTAAAGACCACGGGTACAAATTCATCAAAAGGGTTTTTACCAATCCGGTATGCCAGTGGCTCTTCCGCTGGATACATCCGGACCTCGGCATCCGGCTGGCATCTTATTTGTCATATCGCAGCCGGTATAGCACCGGTGAGAAAAAGCTGGAGCAGTTTCTGGGAGAGGATAGGGAGTGGCTCGTCATGTACTGCCGGCGGCTACTCTCTCGAAAGCACTATGATTATTTTATCTCTGGTCACAGGCACCTGCCGCTCGACATAAATATAGATGGCAGCCGTTATATCAATCTCGGTGACTGGCTGGATTATAATAGCTATGCTGTATGGGATGGCCGCGACCTGAGGACCGGTAGGTTTACATCCGGCGCTCAAACCTTGTAATATGAATAAGATCAATCCCCTGATCGCAAAAACACTTGTAGCGGTATTGTTTATCCTGAGCGGTGCTGTCGTGTCGGCGCAGGCCACCTACACGCAGATCGGCTCCTACCCGGTCAAGGCAAACGCTATAAGTGTAGATAATTTCGGGAACTTCTATGCCATCGGCGATAATCAGATCATCAAGTTTGACCGGATGGGAAACAAGTTTCAGATCTACCAGGAGGTGAAATATGGCAAGATAGGCGCAGTAGATATTTCCAATCCGATGAAGATCGTAGTGTATTATCCTGACTTTATGCAGGCTGTGCTGCTCGATCGTTTCCTGGCATATTTTACTACCTATAATTTCTTTGACCTGGGCTATCAGAATGTGACAGCGGTCGGCATGTCTTCAGACGGTTTCCTCTGGTTTTATGACAATCTGAACTTTACGCTCAAGAAGGTAGATCAGACCGGAAAGGTGCAGCTACAGAGCCAGCCGGTCAACCAGCTGATCCATACAGTGATCACACCCAATTTTATAATGGAAAAAAGTGGCCAGGTCTATGTGAACGATCCCACAGTCGGCGTCCTGGTGTTTGACAATTTTGGCGCGTACTACAAAACGATCCC
>JAFDYP010000205.1 GCA_018267355.1 Bacteroidota bacterium | reverse complement strand
ATCATCCATCATGGCAAAGGTGTTGATCTTCTCCAGCGCCTTCATGGTCGCCTCGTAGGTCCATTTTTCCGCATAGCGGTTTCCGTTTTCAGCTGACATAGATTCAGTTTGGTTCAAAAAAAATGAAAAAGTAATCTGTATTAAAGCCCTGAAAGGGCGACCCGCCACCAGAGTAGGGCATCGACCTACGACCAAGCATTGGCACCTGATGCCTTATCCATTTGCCGATTTTGCGTTTCCGCGCTTTCGTGGTTAAAATGTATTTCAGCGATTTTGTATTCCTCTTCTCCTGCTTAATTACTCTGTATGAAAGCCCTGAAAGGGCGACCCGCCCCCAGAGTAGGGCATCGCCCTACGACCAAGCATTGGCACCTGATCCCTTATCCATTTGCCGATTTTGCGTTTCCGCGCTTTCGCGGTTAAAACGTATTCCAACGCTTTTACATCCCCCCTGCATCTCCGCGTCTTTGCCGTTAAAAATTTTTGCGTTTCTGCGGTTAAACAACCACGTTACAAATAAAGCAAAAATAAGCCAAATTAGCAAATATAACTTTAAGCCTTTTATCCACCAAAGACTCCGCCATTCGCAGATTCACACATATAAATGATTATCAATACGTTAGATTCGAGACCCAAAACCCTCTATAGTCGGAAAACTTGCCCTCCGTTCACCTACGTACATCGTCCGTACACCACATTTCCGTCTGTGATATGAGGTACTTTAAACCTAATAATCACACCTTTGTCTCATACACAGACACTACCGTTGAGGGCTATCCACCACTTGCTGCGCAGCCTGCTATGGGCTACCCTCCTGCTATGTAGCGGGTCTAGCCTCCATGCGGCTACCCTGGCCGCCACAGTGACCAGCACCACCTCCCTCTGCTATGACGATGGCACCCTCACCGTCACACCCTCGGGCGGTACTGCTCCCTATACCCTCACACTCCTCTCCGGCCCTGCCGACCCCAATATCACCTACCCTGTCACCCTCGCTGCCGGGCTCACCACCTTTGGCGGACTACCTGCGGGTAGCTATAGTGTCTCTATCACTGACGCCGGGGGCGCCACCGGCACAGTCACGGGCGTCGTGCCGGGCACGTATCAGTTCCCTACGCTGGCCTTCAGCGTCCATAGCGGCACCATAGCAGCTACGGTCAGCGGGGGCCGCGCGCCATACCTCTATGCCATCTCCTCTACCGGCTCCAATACTGGCTTCAGCGCCTATCAGGCAGCAGATAGCTTCACGGGCCTCTGCCCGGGCTTCTACTGGGTGCGCGTCATAGACTCCTGCGGCAATATCTACACGAACGAGGTGACCTACTCAGCCCCCGTAGGCGCCTCCATAGCCTGCCTCAACTTCTCCAGGGGCACCCTCAGTGTCACAGCCTCCGGTGGCCGTGCTCCCTACACCTACAGCATAGCCGGCCAAAGCAATAGCACAGGCCAGTTCTCCGGCCTGCCGGCCTACTATACAGATACCCTGCACATCACTGATGCCTGCAGCCAGCACTATGATCTGTACATCCCGCCGCCTACCGTGTCCCTCACGCAGCACTGCCCGTCAGACAGCATCATCTACCTGGCAGGCGTAGCGCCGCCTGTAGTGCCTGATACACTCACCTTCATCTGTACCAACTGTATCCCCGCGCAGACCGTGACCCGCGTGTACAATGGTACCCCTATCATAGCCGATAGCCTCTTCCTGCACCAGCCGCAGAGAACCTCTTATAACATCGTCGTCCTCAGCGCTGCCTGTGGCGGGGATACCATACAGCATGCCCCTCCGGGTATCAGTACAGACATCACGCTGGACATCCACTTCCTGAGCTGCCGCAGCTTCCAGGCATCAGTGTCCAATCATGGTGCCGCTGTAGCCGTAGACTCATTCGTGCTCACACATACCCTCTATGGCCCCACCGTAGCCGCCAATACCACAGGCCTCTTTGAGCACATGCCTGATGGCTTCTACATAGTTACCGCCTTCATCGGCCCGCTGTGCAATGACACCCCTCGAGCCTACGTGACCATCCCTTACTTCGCTGCAGGCTGCTTTACCCTGATGAAAGATGCTACCTGCCACAATGCCTGGGAGTGGTCTACCAGTATCACCACCTCTGAGACCTACTCCCTCATCTACCCTCCGCATGATACCATAGCCGCCGACTCGACCCGCTTCTTCAATGCCAACTTCTACAACCTGGCTACCAACACCAGCTATACCCTCATCTCTGACAGCGGCTGCAGCGAGATACTCACTACACCCGTAGCCGACCCACCTGCCGTCACAGCCGCAGCCTACCTGCCCTGTGTGGGCCAGCCGGTCATCACCTTTCACAGTACGCCCTATACCTACTGCTATGGTGCAGCACAGGCATCTATGATCCGTGTCAAGGTCTACTATCAGGGCAGCATGCTGTATAATATCTATGCCTCTACAGACACCGATGTCACTGCCAATATCGTAGGCTCCGGCACCTACCACTACCGGATCTACGCAGTCAATCCGCTCGACACCTCAGCTGCCATGCGCTATGACTCTATCTGCCCCATAGACACCGGCTCCGTCTTCATGGCCAATACGCAGGTGCCCTACCTGCTCTCCTCTGTGGCGCTGGTATGTGATTCTGTGGTCACCGCAGACTCCATCACCTATCAGGTCTATGGTGGCTCTATCCCTTACACCGTAGAGATACCGGGCTTTGACACCGTACACCTGGCGGCCAATACGGGCATCTTCCCCACCCACGCAGCTGGCACCTACACCATGATCGTATATGACAACTGTGGCATCAGCCGCAGTCTCACCTTCAATATCATAGACACCTGCACCGACTGTCCCTATGCTGCTATAGACCTGCCTGATACCTTTGCCTGTGCGGCTGATACGGTGCTGCTCAGGAGCGGCGGCGTACATGGCACTGTCTTCCATTGGTATGTGAATGGCGCCCTCTATAGCCAGGCGGAGGACACCATGCTCGTCTCAGGTGCAGGCAGCAATGTGTTCATGCTTGTGGTCATCTCTCCCAGCGGCTGTGCCGATACTGCATACGCACATACTACTGATACCTGCCGCGGCTGCCCGCATCCCGGCATCGCCCTGTCAGATACCATCACCTGTCCCGGCAGCACAGTCTCCTTTCACAATACAAGCATCGGTGGCATCAGCTATCAGTGGTATGTCAATGGCGCGGCCTACAGCACGACGGCAGACACTACATATACAGCTCCGGCCACCGGCACTTATAGCGTAAAGCTCCTCGTGACCTCTGCTACCCTCTGCGTAGATAGCGTCACGCGCACCTTCACCGTGCTACCGATATACAGTATCACCTTGCCACCAGATACGGTCTATTGCGGGCCGTTTGCCCGGGTACTGAGTACGGGTATCCCTATGACTACCTGGTCTACCGGGCAGACAGGCGCACAGGTCACTGTCACCGCACCCGGCACCATCACTGCTACAGCTACCAACCTCTGCGGCACCGCCACCGATGCCATCACCATAGGGGAAAAGCCACTGCCTGTCATCTCTCTGGGTCGTGACACCATGCTCTGCGAAGGTGGCACCGTGACACTCGATGCCGGCAATGCAGGCGCTACCTATCACTGGCAGGACCAGTCCACCGGGCAGACGCTGACCACTACCACCACAGACACCTATACTGTCACCGTGACAGTCAACGGCTGCTCTGCCGCTGATGCGATCAATGTGAAGTTCATCCGCCGGCCTGCGGTTTTCTCCCTCGGGCCGGATACTACGATCTGCTCTATCTTCCCCCTCGTGCTGAATGCCTACCAGCCCGACGCTTACTATCAGTGGAATACCGGCTCCATCTCCTCGCAGCTACACATAGACAGCGCGGGTACTTACATAGTGACCGACTCCAATGCCTGTGGCCAGGCCTCTGATACGATCATCGTAGGCGTAGAGGTATGCCAGTGCATCGTGCTCATCCCTACCGCCTTCTCGCCCAATGGGGATGGCATCAATGACAAGTACGGGGCAGTGAGCCCCTGCACGCCGCTGGACTTCTCCCTGCTGATCTACAACCGCTGGGGCGAGCAGGTCTTCAGCTCCAATAACATCACCGACTGGTGGGACGGCACCTACAAGGGGCAGGTACAGCCGCTCTCCGTCTTTGTCTGGTACATGCGCTACATAGACCCATATACTATGATACACCATAGTGAGGCAGGCAATGTGACGCTCGTGCGATAGGACTCAGCAGCCTTGGACAGCCCCCTCTTGCACATTCCCCCAAAACGTCTATATTTGCAGCCTCTCAAGGAATAAGGCTCCGGCTTTATTGTCTGCCCGGATGGCGAAATTGGTAGACGTACTACCTTGAGGTGGTAGCGCCCGAAAGGGCATGGGAGTTCGAGTCTCCCTTCGGGCACAGAACCCTCTCCCCACGGAGAGGGTTCTTGCATTATAGCCATCTTCACAAACAAAAAGAGGGGCATAAAGCCCGCTACAGATACTATGTTT
>JAFDYP010000204.1 GCA_018267355.1 Bacteroidota bacterium | reverse complement strand
TTGTTTCAGGTCGGATATCAACACCTCTGCACTCTCCAGGCCGATGTACAGGCGCACCAGATCGGGCGGATAGGTACGCACACCGTCATAACTCACTGGATAAAAAGCGCAAGCGGGCATGATCAGGCTCTCGTGGCCTCCCCAGTTCACCGCCATTTTGAAGTATTGCAATGCCTCACAAAATTTTTCTATCCGGCTGATATCATCCGTAGCCAGGTGGATGGAGAAAAGGCCGCCGCTCCACGTCATCTGCTGCCGTGCCAAAGTTATCTGCGGGCTATCAGGGTCCCAGGCATAGAGTACTGAGCGCACAGCGGAGTGGCCTTTCAGGAATGCTACCACGGCCTCTGTGGTCTCGCCTGTCTGGCGCATGCGGATGGGCAGGGTACGCAGGCCGCGCAGCATCAGCCAGGCGTCATGAGGGGAGATGATGGCACCGAGATTCATAAACTCTGACCGGTATATCGCGCCGATGCGCTCGTGGCTGCCTATGATCACGCCGGCTATCACATCGCTGTGCCCGTTCAGGTATTTGCTCGCGCTGTGTACCTCAAGGTCTATGCCCATGTCTATGCAGCGCTGGCCGATGGGCGTGCTGTACGTATTGTCTATGATGGTGGTGATACCACGCTGGCGAGCCGAGGAGGCTAACGCCCGTAAGTCTTGCAGCTCAAAGGTGAAAGTATTGGGACTCTCCAGGATAAACAGCCTCGTATTATCCCTCACAGCCTCGGTATAGCTCTCTGTGGTCAGCCCGTCTACGAAGGTCGTCTCCACCCCGAAGCGCTTCAGGATGATGCGGCAGAGCTTCTCCGTCCAGCTATATGGTTTGCGTACGCAGATGATATGGTCACCCGCCTTCACACTCGCTATCACTGCCGTGGCCATGGCCGCTGCACCGCTGCCCAGCACCAGCGCATCATCAGCACCAGCCAGAGCTGCCAGTTTCTTTCTCAGTATCTCTACTGTAGGATTATTGCCCCGCGTGTACAGGTGCGCCTGCGTCTCCCGCTCAAAGGCCCCGCGCAGCGACGCGACGGTCGGGAAGGCAAAATTGCTCGACTGGATGATAGGCGGCGCGACTGCGCCATAGTATTCCTCGCGGTCCTCGCCGAGGATATTCAGGATATAGGAGATCTCCATGTTTCGTGTTTGTTGGGGCGAAGGTAGCTTTTGTTGGATTTACGGAATTACTGATTTACAGAAAGCAACAAGGTCGTCATTCCGAAGTTTTTCCAATCAATAAAAATAGACGAGATAAAACTAAAGGAATCCCGAATACACGAATCCCGGTGAGCGCATCACAGGCTCTTTTGAGGTTGGGGATTCCTTCGAAAATAGTTCGCTTATTTTTCACGGGAATTTTCTCGGAATGACGCCCTGTTTCAGGTCACTACGCAACCTATTTGCGCAGGGAAACTTTCTAATTTTCAGCCATCTTTTTACCCTCGCTTTTACTCAGATTTTCTGAATAACTATTGTCGTGCAAATATTGCGCGGAGCGCAGAATCCGACTTATGTTTGCGACAGCATAGGGGCGGAGCTCCCTCCTGTGCCAGGCACTGCGCAGTGCGTCCCATACGGGACTGACGGACCTTGACTTTATACAGCGGCCTCACGGCAGCGACACACATTTTTTCTTATCACAAAATCAAACTAAAACTTCCGATATGGATACTAACGAATCTATGCCCGGCACCCAGCCGGATGGCCTGACCCCTGAGATGATCCTCGCAGATATAGACTACCACACCTCGGCCGTGCCGCCTGTACCGGGCGAGCGCACCGGTGAGTACCTGCGGCAAAACGCTACTGATGCGATCCCATTCCTGGTAGACGCTATGCTACAGAGTAGCGGCCTCGCCTGCCTGGCGGGCAGCTCTGACACCGGCAAAAGCGCCCTGCTGCGCCAACTCTGCACCGCTATCGCCACAGGCCAGAAGGAGTGGCTCGGCTTTCACCTGAATGCGCGCCACCGCAGCGCCCTCTACGTCTCTACAGAGGACGGCGAGGAGGCCACACGCACCATGCTGCTACGGCAGACCTCACAGCACGCTCCGGGCGAGCTGCGCACGCTGCGCTTCCTCTTTGAGTGGGAGGATATCGCACCATCTATAGACTATAGCCTCACCATGCAGCCGGCAGATATCGTGATCGTAGACTGCTTCTCCGATGTCTACGGCGGCGACCTGAAGGACACGCAGAAGATACGCGCCTTCCTCCAGCTATTTCAGGCCATAGCGGAGCGGCACAAGTGCCTCGTCATGTTCCTCCACCACACAGGCAAGCGGACAGAGAACCTGACGCCGAGCAAGAACAACCTGCTGTCCGGGCAGGGCTTTGAGGCCAAGATGCGCCTGGTAGTGGAGCTACGCAAAGACCACGTGCGCAAGGACCTCCGCCACCTCTGCATCGTGAAGGGTAACTACCTGCCCGACGAGGCCAAAAACGAGAGCCACATCCTGACCTTTGATGCCGACACGCTCTGCTTCACCCGCACGGAGGAGCGCGTGCCGTATGAGTGCCTGGCCAAGGGGTATGAGGCCGAGGAGGGGAGACTAAAATTTGACCAGGCTATGGAGTACAAAGCCTCCGGTATGGGCTA
>JAFDYP010000203.1 GCA_018267355.1 Bacteroidota bacterium | reverse complement strand
CTCTTTGGCCAGTGCTTCTGAGGTCATTAGTTTGGCAGTCTTTGATATCTCTTTGGTCTCCTCCGGTTTGGTTTTATTCTCCTCTGCGAAGCCCGGTGTATCTGTGTCGGGCGGGCAGAGTACCTGCACCTTGATATGATATTTTGCCAGCTCCTGTTTCAATACTTCTGAGAAGCCAATGATGGCAAACTTTGACGCCGAGTAATCAGCATAGCCGAATACCCCTACAAAACCACCGATAGAGGATGTATTGAAGATCTTGCCACCCTTCGCCTTCATGTGTGGCAGCGTAGCCTGCACGGCATTCCATACACTGCTGAAGTTGGTCCGCATAGTGTCCTCCATCATCGCCGCGGTGATATTCTCAAAGTGCTCCGGATAGGCGCGTCCCACACAGTTGATGAGCAGGTCTGGTGCGCCGGTCTCTGCTACTGCTTTATCTATAGCTGCTTTGGTGCTGTTGTAGTCTTTCGCGTCTACAGAGTAGGTGCGGCATTGCGCGCCTGCTGCGGCGACCTGTGTTTTAGCTTTCTCCAGATTGCCCACATTGCGTGCGAAGAGGCAGAGTGTATTGCCGTTCTTCGCTAGCTCCAGCGCGATAGACAGGCCGATGCCTGTAGAGCCACCGGTGATAAAAATGATCTTGTTTGAAATAGCCATATACCACGATTTTATCGCAGGCAATTTAGGCCAATTTGAGTGGTATTAGCAAGTAGATTTATGCCCGTGCCAGATGGCGGGGATATTCATGCACAGCCGGACCGGAGATGTTTTGCTTTTGTACCCTGCTCACCATGCGGTCCATGAGCATATGGGTAATCTGTGGCCATATCCGTTTGAGTATCCAGGTCAGCTTGCTATCCATGCCGGGTATGATCATAAAGTTATCCTTATGCATACGGCGCACGGCATACGCTGCTACCTCGTCTGCGGTCATCAGGCCGGCAGCATTGCATATCTCACGCGTCTCATCCGGCTTGGTGCGGTTTTCCAGTGCCAGACCGGGCGTATCGGTATCCGGTGGACATAGCACTTGCACAGTGATATTGTGAGGCTTCAGCTCCTGGCGCAGTGACTCAGAGAAACCTATCAGGGCAAATTTTGAAGCGGCGTAATCTGTATAGCCATATACTCCCAGCAGACCGCCCATAGAGGAGGTATTGATGATACGGCCACCTCCGTTAGCTTTCATATACGGCAGCAAGGCCTGGGTCACATGCCAGGTACTGCCTACATTGGCCTGCAGGGTATCCATCAGCATACCTGAGCTGATATTTTCAAATCGATGGGGAATGGCGCGTCCTACACAGTTGAAGAGGATATCCGGCACGCCGGCCTCTTGTACGGCGTAGGCCATGGTTTGGGTCACGGCACCGGCATCAGTAGCATCTACAGAGTATGAGTAGCATTTGCCACCTGCACGTTGTATGGTGGTTTGGGCGTGGTGGAGTTTAGATGGGTCACGGGCAAAAATGCACACAGCATAATCCTGCTGTGCCAGTTTCATAGCGATAGATAGCCCTATACCGGTAGATCCTCCGGCTATATAAGCGATCTTGGGTGAGAGATTCATTTGATACTTAGAGTTTTAGAATAAAATAAGTCCAACACTCACTTATACGGCTAAACAGCGATTGAGATACAAAATGTTTGTTTTTTTATTTAACAATTGTGCAAATGCAGTGGCTGACATTTACTTTCACATAATGAATTTGGTATATACCCCCCATGCCAGCCCGGGTGCTATCACAGAGCTGGATGACAATGAATCACATCACCTGCAGGTGCTCCGTATGAAAGTGGGGGAGGACCTGCACGCCTTTGATGGAGTAGGAGGGCTGTATACGGCTACGGTGCATAGCATGACTAAAAAGGGTGCCATCATAGCCATAGGCGACCTGCTACGGCGCGATCTGGCACCTGCTGCTCGCCTGCATATAGCCATAGCACCTACCAAGAATATGGACCGGCTGGAGTGGTTTGTAGAGAAAGCGACAGAGATAGGTGTACAGCAGATCACGCCCATCATCTGCCGTAGGTCTGAGCGTAGGGAGCTGCGTGTAGACCGGCTGGAGAAAGTAGCCCTCAGCGCAGCCAAGCAATCCCTGCACCTCCACCTGCCTGCCATCCACGAGCCGGTGGCGCTGGATCGGTTTGTCAAAGAAGTGCCGTCAGATATTTCTCCGAAGTTCATAGGCTACTGTGAGGAGCACACCCACCACCTGCGGGACAGCTTCCCGGCAGGAGAGAGTATCATAGTGATGATAGGCCCTGAGGGAGATTTCACCGGCGAGGAGATAGCTGCAGCCCGGCTGGCGGGTTTCATGCCCGTATCACTCGGCACCAGCAGGCTGCGCACGGAGACAGCCGGCGTGATGAGCGCAGCTATATTTGACCTGAAAAATGTAAAGTAAAAAATTAGAATTAAGGATATTCTACACTACGATTGATCTTCCTCTTGTACGACTAATAATAATAACTCTTGGACTGTAGGTTCTTTCCTCTCCCTCCGAGAGGAAAGATGCCGAAGGCAGATAGATGAGGTGATTTAGAGGAGCGTAGCCTCTGTGTGTGTCAGCTCACCGAGGAGCTTCTTAGAGGCGTCAGACATCTCGCTGAGATCCAGGTCTACGATGCCGAGTATCTCTACCAGGCTATTGATCTTGGCCTCCAGTGAGTGAAATTTATTGATCACTACCACGCGTTTTTTCTCCAGCACGCAGAAGCCCGAGTTGAAGTTGCCCTTCTCATAGCGTACTACATAGCCACCCTCACCGAGGATGTCTTCTACCTTTTTCTGAAATGCGGCGTTGTGCTTTATCATATTCCTGTCAGAATCGCGTCATCGATTTATCTACGAAATTAGTTTGTTTACATTTGCCGGATGAAGAAGAAACTCACACTGTGGATAATAATCCTGCTCCCGGTGCTGGCCTGGGCCCAGCAGGACACAGTGGTGCATGCCAAACCCAAGCCCCAAAAAACGGTAAAAGCACGGGCTACAAACACCAATCAGCAAAATCAGCCCATACCTGATGAAACCAGGCCTGATTTCAATAATGAGTCTCTTTTTAAGGCGCTTTTTGTGGGTGGCCTGAATCTGTCTCAGGTAGATGGAGAT
>JAFDYP010000202.1 GCA_018267355.1 Bacteroidota bacterium | reverse complement strand
CTATCCTGGTGAGCTTTATGATCCTGTTCTTCCTCGGTAGCTGGAGGAGTGTGATCATCGTCTGTACATCTATACCCCTGTCTATCTTCATCTCTATCATAGGGCTGAAGCTGACCGGCAATACGCTCAACATCATGACCCTCGGCGGCCTCTCTCTGGCTGTGGGTATGCTGGTAGATGATGCCACGGTAGAGATAGAGAATATACACCGCAACCGGCACCTGGGCAAGCCACTCACCGTGGCCATCCTGGATGGTGCGCATGAGATAGCCACACCGGCGCTCGTGGCCACCATGTCTATCTGTATCGTATTCTTTCCGGTCGTATTGCTCACGGGGCCGGCGCAGTTCCTCTTTACTCCTATGGCGCTGGCAGTGGTCATAGCCATGATGGCATCGTACCTGCTCTCGCGTACACTGGTGCCTGTGCTGGCACGTATGCTGATGGCCAGTGAGCACCTGGATGAACATGGCCATGCTATAGCCGGCCCCAATGCGCTGAGCCAGGCTGTATACAAATTCAATGTCTGGAGGGATAAGGCTTTCGATAGCTTCACAGAGGCCTATGGCAGCGTGCTGCGGGTAATGCTGACACACCGTACCATGTCGCTGAGTTTTGCGGGGTTGGCCTTTGTCCTCACGCTGCTGCTGCTGCCACTGATAGGGCGTGACTTCTTCCCGGCGGCAGACTCCGGTATGATGAAGCTGCACTTCCGCGCGCCTGCAGGCACGCGTATAGAGGAGACGGAGAAAATGGTAGACGCCGCCGAGACGCGCATCCGAAAGATCATACCCAAGGAGGAATTTAAAACGATCAATGACATGATCGGCCTGCCGGTATCGTATAACCTCGCCTTTGTGCAGACGGATAATACGAGCGGCATGGACGCAGACATACTCGTAGCGCTGAATGAAAACCACAAGCCTACGGTGGAGTACATGAAGAAGATCCGCAAGGACCTGAATGATCACTTCCCGGGCTGTACGATCTACTTCCAGCCGGCAGATATCGTGAGCCAGGTGCTGAACTTCGGCCTGTCCTCTCCGGTAGATATACAGATACAGTTTTCTGACTACAATAAATCCTATCAGTATGCGCGCCGCCTGCGTGATGAGATCAAACTCATACCGGGAGTAGAGGATGCAGCTATCAAGCAGGTGCTGGACTATCCGGCGCTGAATGTAGACGTAGACCGCGTGCGCGCAGCAGAGCTGGGCCTCACGCAGCGCGATGTGGCCAATGACGTGCTCGTATCGCTCAGCTCCAGCAGCCAGATCTCTCCGGCCTACTATATCAATCCGCAGAATAGTGTGAACTATCCTGTGAATGTGCAGGTGCCCCAGCAGCTCGTGACCTCTACCAAGGACCTGCTATCTATACCGATCACGCCTACCGCCTCACAGATGAATCAATCTGTCACGGCATCGCCTACAGACCAGCCTATGGCGCAGGTGCAGACCCTGGGCAATATCTCTAAGGTGACCACCGGCACGGAGTTCAATCAGTTTAACCACTACACCGTGCAGCGCGTCATGAATATCAGCGCCAATGTAGAGGGCCGCGATCTCGGCTCGGTATCTGCCGCTATACAGCAGCGCATAGATAGCCTGGGCAAGCTGCCCGCCGGTATGCGCATAGACCTGCGCGGCCAGAGCGAGGTGATGGAGTCTTCCTTTACTACGCTGGGCCAGGGCCTCATACTCGCCATCGCGCTGGTGTATATGCTCATGGTGGTGCTCTTCCAGTCATGGCTCGATCCGTTCATCATCATGCTGGCGCTGCCGGGGGCCTTTATGGGTATCCTGTGGATGCTGGTGCTCACGCATACCACGCTGAATGTAGAGTCGCTCATGGGCTCTATCGTAGCCGTAGGTATAGCCGTGTCAAACTCGATCCTGATGGTGAGCTTTGCCAATGATATACGTGCGCAGAAGGGGCTCAGCTCCATAGAGGGCGCCCTGCTGGCCGGCAAGACACGCCTGCGCCCCGTGCTCATGACGGCCATAGCCATGATACTCGGTATGATACCTATGGCCATAGGAGCGGGAGAGGGTGGCGAGCAAAATGCCCCGCTGGGCCGCGCCGTGATAGGTGGCCTGGCTGTAGCTACTTTGTTTACGCTTTTCGTAGTGCCGATATTCTACTCTGTGCTGCGCAAAGGCCTGCCTACAGCTATGGGCCTCGATGAGCGCTTTGAGGCAGAGGCACAGGGTGCTATGGCATCATAATGGATCTATGAAATAAAGGAACAGAAACAGAAGAGACATGTCAGATAACTCCAAAGGATCTTATATCAAGCTGCTGATAGCAGGCATAGTGCTGCTCGTGATACTGGGCGGCGGCATAGCTGTCATATCACTGACGCGCTCTGCCAAAGTGCGCAGGGAGGCCGAGGCACGGCAGCAGGAGATGAAGAACGGCCCCGTGGTCAAGACTGACCTCGTGAAGCTGAGTACAGATGCACATGAGATCGTGCTGATAGGAGAGGCGCGGCCGTACGAGAGCGCTACGATCTACGCCAAGATCAGCGGCTATATGGACAAAATATTTGTAGACAAAGGAGACCGCGTCACTGAGAATCAGGTGCTCGCCACAGTCAATAACCCTGAGATAGACCAGACCTACAATGCAGCCGTAGCCGACCTGGAGAATAAACGCAAGATAGCCAGCCGCGACTCCATGCTGCTGCTCAAGAATTTTATCTCGCGCGAGGAGGCAGACCTGTCATATACCGCAGTGCGCCTGGCCGAGGCCAACTTCCGCTCAGTGGCGGAGCAGCGTGGCTACCAGCAGGTCAGGGCACCATTTACCGGTACGGTCACGGCCCGTTTCGCAGATCCCGGTGCGCTGATACAGAATGCCAATAACTCGCAGACCAGTGCACAGCCTATCGTGACGGTGGCGCAGCTGGGCAGGTTGCGGATATATGTGTACGTAGAGCAGCGTGATGCCGCATTCCTGCGCAATGGCTACCCGGTCACCATCACGCTCAATGAGCGCCCCGATGTGACTGTCAAGGCTACTATCACCCGCATGACAGGGCAGCTGGACCAGCGCACCCGCATGATGACCGCCGAGATAGACATAGACAATAACGACAACCAGATCATACCCGGCAGCTATGTGCAGGTGCATATCGTATCACCACAGACCAAGCCGAGCCAGCTCATCATGCCGGCTACAGCGCTGATCCTGAAGAAGGGCCAGACCATGACTGCGGTGATAGACAAAGACACCATCCTGCACCTTCGCAAAATACAAGTGGGTAATAACAACGGCGACAAGATAGCCATAACCGATGGGCTGAAGGAGGGCGACCGTGTGGCGCTCTCAGTAGGAGAGAGTATCCCTGACGGGCAAAAGGTAAGGCTGGAGCAATAGGATAAAGACAATGAAGGCAAGGAAGATCATAGTATCGTGTATCATGGCAGCGCTGGCGCTGGGCGCTACAGCACAGGATGTCAAAGTGCTGACGCTGGACCAGGCGCGTACGCTGGGCATAGAGAAAGCGACGCAGGTGCTGAAGAGCAATAACAATGTGCGCATCACCGGTGCGCAGCTCATGTATGCCTATGGCCAGTTTCTGCCGGACCTGAGTTTCAACTCTACCTATACCTACAATGCCGGCAAGAACCTATTCACCGCAGCCGGCCTGAGTGTGATAGACTCACGCCAGAATCTATTGAACTACCAGTTGGTCAGTACCATCAATATCTTTAACGGGCTAAATGACTACTCGCAGCTCAAAGCCGCCATGCTCACAAAGTCATCTGCCGGCTTCAATCTCGACAGGGCGAAGCAGCAGATCAGCCTGGATGTGGCGCAGAGTTACCTGCAGGTGGTGCTGGATAGGCGTGTGGTAGAGGCCGCGCGTGAGAACCTGAACGCCTCCCTGCAGCGCGAGGCGCAGCTACGCGAGCTGACCAATGTGGGCCGCCGCGCGGTGGTAGACCTCTATCAGCAGGAGGCGCTGACCAGCAGTGACAGCCTATTCTACATACAGTCGCAGACCAAAGCCAAGAATGACAAGATACTCCTGCTGCGCAAAATACTGATCACGCAGGCTGATGCCTATGAGATAGCAGACTATACGCCTGCCGAGACCTCATCCGGCATAGAGGGCCAGAATATAAGTGACCTGGTGAAACAGGGCATAGATCAGCGCCCTGATCTTAAGGCCGCCCAATACCAGATCAGGATATCAGAGTGGAATATCAGGCAGTACCGCAGCGGCTTTCTGCCAAAGCTGAACCTCGTGGCGGGTGTCATCTCCAATGGCGGCTACCTGGACAGGCTCTATGTGAATGGCACAGACTATCTGGCCACACACCAGCAGGAGCCACTGGGCCAGGCGCTCTTCGGTCAGGTATACGGCACGGTAGGGCTCAATCTCTCGTGGAAGATATTTGACAAGGGGCTGACCAAAACAAACGTGGACATAGCGAAGATCAATATGGACAACGCGCGCATAGATGAGGCAGACCTGGAGGTGCAGATATCCTCAGATATCAGGCAGGCTTACAATGACTACCTCGATGCACTGGCCCAGATCAGCACGACCAATAAAGGCCTCTATGCTGCCAGCCAGGCCTATGATGCGGTGAAGGGCCGCTATGACCTCGGCGCAGCCAACTTCGTAGAACTCTCCAACGCGCAGGCCACCCTGCTGCAGGCGCGGATCAATAAAGCACAGGCCACGATCAAGCTGGACCTGCAGAAGAACATCATAGACTACTACGTAGGGAAATAGCTTTTACTACACAGAGAGCACGGAGTAAACACAGAGGAATAGGAAAAGATAATTTTTACGCACTGTCGCGCGATTATATCGCGTGACTCCTCTGCATGGCGTTTGCAACGCCCATCTGACACAAGCCAGTAGAGCCTCTTATCTCG
>JAFDYP010000201.1 GCA_018267355.1 Bacteroidota bacterium | reverse complement strand
ATGAAGTGCATCTCAAACATACCATGCATCTGGTAGATATACTGCGCCATAAATATTCCAAACACAGCGCCCAGTACATACTGGTACATGTCAGAGGCGGGCAGCAGTAGCTTGCTGGAGTAGTAGGCTGCCAGGCAGAGGCTCCCCACGCTGAGGGCTACCAGCCATGTATCGTAAAAGGTGGCGAGTATCAGCCCGCAGATAAAGAAGCCGACCAGAAAGAAATTGATCGTGTAGTCAGATTTGCTTTTGACATCTGGGGCAAAGTCTTTTACGCTGGAGGCTTGTATAGTAGATGATGTGAGTATCATGAGGTGGATTTATCGGGTGCAATAAGGTAGCTGGCAGCCATACGCTGTCAGTGCAAATTGATTGAAGGTCGGCCGGGAGATATGCAGCATCATGGAGTCTATAGCCATACGTGCATAGTCGCTACGCGTATCAGTGCAGTAGCGGCTGCGGTTATAGTTGCCCCGATAGTATAGGCGGCTATCCGCCGTCAGCAGTGCTGCCTGCGGGGTAGAATAGACACCACACGCAGCAGCGATGGTCGTATCGGTCAGCACTGGTACTTTGAAGTCATACTTGCGCTGTATATCCTCCGGGTCATGCTGCGCGGTAGTATTGATCAGCACTATGGCAAAGGTCATCTTATCACCATATTTCCGCACGAGCGAGTTGAAGTGTGGCGCGTTAAACCTGGAGCACGGGCACTCCGGATTGAAAAAATGAATAAACAAGGGTTTGCCGGTCTCTGTATGTATCTTTCCTGCCAGGTCGATGTGTGCTCCTGGTGCTACTGAGCGGTAACCGGCAGGTACCGGAGTGGGCAGTGAATACTTCCACTCCTGCTGCCAGAATACCACACAGATCACTGCGAGCAGCAGCAGCAGCCAGCCTATGACAAATGCCTTTTTCATTGTTGGGGTTTAATAATGCAATGACACAAAGGCGTACGCCGTGGCCGTGGGTATGTTGCGAAATACAAGGCAGGTCAGTACACTACAGTAGTTGCATTGTACCCTACAAAACATGTAATGATACCAGTGCAGAAATTGACGGGGAATGAGGTTGTTTTTCCGGCCAATATAGGGTGCCTTTCCTAGGATGAAGGCGTCAAGGCCCTACGCTAAAGGTCAGTGATGCTTGAAGTACTGGATCTCGCGCTCATGCTTCTGAGCAGCCTCCCGGGTGTCAAAGGTGCCGAGGTTCTTGCGCTTGTGTGTCTTCGGATCCACCTTGCGGCTATAGATGCGGTATTGTCCGGATTTTAATTTGCGTATCATGGTGTTTATTTTTACATGAAATCAGTATACAAAGTATGTGCCCTGAATGGGTGTAGTCCTTGCTGAAGCTCAGATAATTTTGTTTTATTTTATGTAAAAGTAAGCTGTGGAAATAATAGGAACTAAGATCAAGTTGCGGGCATATACGAAAGATGACTATGACACTCTCCGCCATTGGCTCAAAGGCGATCAGGAGTGGAAGAAATATGACGGCCCCTATTATCGCAAACCGACAGATGAAGAAGTAGAAGTATCTATAGTAAAGCAGATAGAGCGGGATAAGATCACTATAGATGCTCCATATTCACTGGCCATCGCAGATATACATACAGATATAATCATCGGGGAGGTGACGCGCTACTGGATATGCCGGGAGACCAAATGGGTGGCGGTAGGCATACTCATCTATGATCCGGCGCTATGGGGGCGCGGCTATGCTACGGAAGCGCTGGGCATGTGGAGCGATCTTCTTTTTGATAAAATGCCCGATAGCTGGCGCTTCGATCTTGAGACATGGTCGGGCAATATAGGCATGATGCGCGTAGCTGAGAAGATCGGCTATAAACTCGAAGGCAGATTCACGAATGCGAGAAAGGTAAATGGTAAATTTTACGATAGTGTGAGATATGGCAAGTGGCGGGAATAAGGAGAACAACAATTGCCAAAAAAGAAGAGTGGAATGTGCTTGTAAGTGATATAAGGGGAGAGTGCTGTCTGACATCTTTTAAGATTCCGCTTTTAACGAGTAACTTGCACCCATGCACAAAGCAGGTTTCGTCAATATCGTAGGACTGCCAAACGTAGGCAAATCTACCCTCATGAATGCGCTGGTAGGGGAGCGGCTGTCTATCATTTCGCCGAAGGCGCAGACCACACGCCACCGTATCATCGGCATCGTCAATGAGCCCGGCTACCAGATCGTTTTCTCCGATACCCCGGGCTATGTCAATGAGCCCGGCTACGCGCTGCACCGCACTATGAATACCTATGTGCATCAGAGCTTTGAAGATGCAGATGTCCTCTTTCTCATCACTGACAAATACCAGAAGATAGACGAGCAGGCCTTCCTCATCAGCCAGCTCAGCCAGACCAAAGTAGCAGTAGTAGTGGTCTTCAATAAGCTAGACCTGTGCCGAGAGGGTGAGCTGGAGGACTGGCAGGTGCGCTGGAAGCAGGAGCTGCCCATGGCCAACTTCGTTCCCATCTCTGCCAAGGACGGCACAAACATAGACAAGCTCATCGAGTTTGTAGTCAAGAACCTGCCGGAGTCTGAGGCCTACTATGATAAGGACTCCTTGACAGACCGCCACATCCGATACTTTGTCTCCGAGATCGTGCGAGAGAAGATCTTTCTCAACTATCAGAAGGAGATACCCTACTCCTGCCAGGTGGTCTGCGAGGAGTACAAAGAGGCCGATGATATGGACCGCATCCGCTGTACCATCTTCGTAGAGCGCGAGTCGCAAAAGAACATCGTGATAGGCAAAGGCGGCTCGTCGCTCAATAAGGTCGGCACCGAGGCACGCCTTGCTATAGAGGAGTTTGTAGGCAAGAAGGTCTTCCTCGGCCTCTTTGTGAAAGTCAAACCTAACTGGCGCAACAATGACCAGACGCTGCGGTCTTTTGGTTTTGAGAAAACAAACGACTAGTGTTTGGCTAAAGGTGTTTCTCGCAAAGGCGCAAAGAATTTAAGGAATACAGAAGCTTATAAAGTTTAATAGGATAGCCGCTCCGTGAAAGAGCGGCTATCCTATTTTAGTCAGGCTTATATTCTTGTGGGTAT
>JAFDYP010000200.1 GCA_018267355.1 Bacteroidota bacterium | reverse complement strand
TAAAGCGTACAAAGTATGGACGTACTTTGGAGAATCTGAAAATATATCCTGTCTGTGCCGGAGTATTGGGCAGTCCTGTAGGCGACTCTGTGATGGCCGCTACACTATCCCAATCAAAAAGTTTGACGCCATAGTCATATTCACTCTGAAAGTCATGACCGGAGTACACCTTTTTGCCTCCTTTAAAATGAGACTCATACTCTGCACGCTTTTTTTCCTCTTCAGCTTTCTTCAAAGAATCTTCTGCCAGCATTACGTTGTTGCGGCGCTTGATATAGTCCGTCTGGATATAGGTTTGTTTAGCTGGTTTACCTGTATTGATCTGATATTTATAAAACTCGTTGCGCCCCTTGTGGTAGACCATATCCATAGCCAGATCTTTATCGGGAGCTAAATTTTGCTCCCTGATATTGGAAGACCAGTTGGAATACTGCATGGTGCTGCCTTGTATCCTGTCCACAGCCTCCTGTGTGACCCCTCTCAGGGTGATGATAGAAGTGTCCAGCACCAGCCGCCAGTCCATATTTTCGGGCAGGCTGATAGAGTCATCCTCATTCGTCTCACGATTGAAAAAGCGGTAGGTTTTCTGATTGTGATCAAAAACATCTTCCAGGCCTGATAGCCATCGATTGCGGATACCATTGGCCTCACTCAGATAGGAGAAATAATCATCATTGAATTGTTGCGGATAGCTTTCATTAGCGTTAGGAGTGTTAGTGATCCGGTAAAGGACATTATCACCTTCCTCACCATCCAGGGGAAAAAAGAAGAGATCCGTCTGCTTGTCAAAGACCTGTGAGTCGTACCGCTGCCGGCGCAGTGTATCATCTGTCCTATTGCTCGCAAATACCACGCCGCGTATACTGTCTACCATGACCACCGCCGGAGTAAAGTCGTCGTAATAGTCGTCCGTGATCTGCTTCACGGTTTGCGAGGCGATACTATACAGTACGATATCAGACTGCCCGTTTCGCACCGCCGCCATAGCCAACTGCTTGCTATCTACATATGTGAACGCAGTGACCTTTGGAAACTTTTCTATCCTGTGATATTCCTTGCGGCGTTTCCCCTTTTCTTTCTGGATGGCATATTCGCCTAGCCGGACGATCATCTTTTTATCAAACATAAAGCCGAGCTTATCGCTCTTTGGCGCCCAGGCTATGAGCGGCATGGCAAAATCAGTCCACATGGTCTTAGTACGCCATCCGCCGCGATAGATCACTTTTTTCTTGTGATGCTCCAGATCCATCAGGTGGATTTTATACCTGCCCAGGTTATTGGAGGCATATGCTACATATCGGCCGTCAGGACTCAGCCTCGGCTGATAGTATTCTGTCTCCTGCCGGTGGCGTATCTTGATCAGGTCTTTATCTTCTCTGGGATTAGTATATTTTACCTCGTTATTGAATCTCGCCACATAGTATTTGTACCAGTTCTGAAGCGTCTCATTGAGGTTGACACCTAGTGCAAAAAGAAAGCCATTGTCCACGCTCCTATTGATACGTGCCAGGTATTGCAGGTTGCCTACTGTGCTTTTGCCGTATACCTCATCTATGTAGTGCCAGATAGAGTGCCCCACAAATGCGGCCTCCTCCGGACTGAGTTTATTGAGCCTGCGGAAACGCCCGCTCATGATACCATCGCGCAGGTGATCCTCCATATCAGAGCTCCAGTTTTCACCCAGGTAGGATATCAGCCCCAGCCGGTACCAATCAGGCTGGTTGAATAATATCGCATTGGAGACGATCTCTCCGATACCAGATCCGCTGGACTGACGGTCTACATAGGCACGGGCTAACCCCATGCGTATCTGCCTATCCAGGTCGGCGTGATCTCCGGTGAAATGCACGAATATCTTATAGTTGGCCAGATCTACCGAGGTGCCCTGATTGGCCGGTGGCGCGTAGATACCGATATTAGTTTGATTCTGATCGTTGATCGTATTGTAGACTATGATGTTCAGTTTTCGCCTTAGTTTATAGTTGAGCAGGTCAGCTATCGGCTGCATATTATCTTCAGCAGATTTGATCACATACTTGGCTATATCCTGCCCTCCCGGGTAAAAGTATGTAATGAAATGATCTGACTCATAGTACTGCCAGTCAAAGTCTTTGTATTGCACACGGTTTTGGCCGAATGTGACGGTGGCAGCCTGGCCATGTACCTGCCCCACTGCTATAATAGAAACAAGCACAGTCAGTCCCAGCTTAAAGCACATAGGGAAGGCACGGATGCGATCAAGGTTAAGTCTGGAAATAGGGCCGGGTAGCAGCATTGAATAAAATTAACACAAGGCATCGAAAAACGGCAATAAATGCCTTAGTTTGATACCATAATTAGTTAATAATTTTCAAAACCACAAAGCAGTGAGCCAGGTTGTTAAATTGACATTCGGACCTATCATGGAGAATACTTTTATCATATACGATGAAACCTCCGAATGCGTGATCATAGATCCGGGGTGCTCTAACGCCCGGGAGAGAGAAGAACTCGTAGCTGAGATCAGTCGCCTGCAGCTCAAACCGCTACGCCTGCTCAATACCCACTGCCATGTAGACCATATACCTGGCAACCCACTGATAGCAAATACATATAACATCGGCCTGGAGATACACCCACTGGAGGAGCAGGTATTGGCCGACGCTCCGGGATTTGGTGAGATGTTTGGTATAGAGATGGATACGATGCCGCCGGTCCAGGGCTACCTCCATGAAGGTGATGAGGTAAAGTTTGGCAATACTACTCTCAAGGTCCTTTTCACTCCCGGCCACTCCCCGGGCAGTATTAGCTTTTACAATCCAACAGATAAATATGTCGTAAGTGGCGATGTATTGTTTTACCAGAGTATAGGTCGCTATGACCTGCCGGGTGCCAATGGGCCAGCCTTATTTCACACCTTGACAGAGGTGATGATGAACCTGCCAGATGATACGCGGGTATACTGCGGCCACGGCAGGGATACGAGCATCGG
The DNA here is from genome assembly GCA_018267355.1 of Bacteroidota bacterium. Classification (GTDB taxonomy): domain Bacteria; phylum Bacteroidota; class Bacteroidia; order Chitinophagales; family LD1; genus UBA1941. Next base: position 7,723 of record JAFDYP010000200.1, on the reverse strand, counting down.
GCTGGAGCGCAGCCACAATCCGTACCTGCGGATGAAGCAATTGCCTTGATCATAGCCTGATATCAGAACTTATTATTTTAGAAGCTGTTTGATATATTTATAATACCAAATCCGCTTTATGAATAGGCTTTTTACTCTCGTCATTTTTTCTTTTATTTTCTCCGGTCTGGTAGCGCAGCCGTATCCTGTAGGCACGCTCACTACCACATATACAGATCCTGCCAGAAGCAATCGCTCCGTGCCTGTAGAAATACATTATCCCGGCGTTTCGGCAGGTAATGGTGTGGGAGTGGCACCAGGTACTTTCCCCTTTGTTGTATTTGGTCATGGCTTTCAGATGACGGCACCGGCGTATTACCCATTTGCTGATTCGCTGGCAGAGCGTGGTTACATTGTAGCCTTTGCCAATACCGAGAATAGCTTCTCTCCCAGCCATGCAGATTTTGCCAAAGATCTGCTCTTCATCTACCAGACCCTGATAGCTGAGGGTAGCAATAGCTCTTCACAGTTTATGGGGCATATCGTGCCTCGTGGCGCTATAGCCGGCCACTCTATGGGTGGGGGAGCTACAGTGCTTTCTGCTCAGTACGGAGACAGTGCCACCTGTTACTTTACATTAGCAGAAGCGACCACCAATCCATCCTCTATCACCGCTGCCCAGTATCTGACAAAACCCTATCTGAGCTTTGCCGGATCATACGACTGCATAGCTCCCTATAGTACCAATCAGCTACCCACCTACAACGCCACGACCGCTGCCTGCAAGTGGCTGATAGAGATCACCGGTGCCTCGCACTGCAATTTTGGCCTGAGCAATGCACAATGCGGCATTGGCGAGACTTTTTCCGGCTGCGCCAATCCGCCACTGTCCCAATCGGCACAAATTAGTACGGTACTCAGCTATTTATATCCTTATCTGGATTTTTACCTGAATGACAACACTCCGGCTCAGGCTACTTTTGATAGTATTTACACCGCTGATGCAGGAAGCGTGAAGCAGCGAACCTGTACCGCGCCAGCCGGTATAGTAAAGGTAGACGGTCAGCGCCTGAATGTATATCCCAATCCCGCCGACAATGTACTACATATAGATCCCCAGCCGGGCCAGAAAATATGCCTGTCAGATATATACGGCCAGATGGTAGGAGATTGGACTATTGATCATACCTTGGACCTTTCCGCCTTATCTCGCGGCATCTATATCGTACACGCCATGGATCTCAGCGGGCAAGTACGTAGCGTAAAAATATTGAAGGAATAGCGATCAATTTACCAGCCTTACGAAGATAGAACCGAGTGAGCTTTTGATCTCCAGCTCACTGAGCCTGCCTCTGCTGTAGGTATAAATAGCTGAGCTATTATCCATCTCTGCCGAATATTTACCTTCTGCTTCTTTGACCAGATCAAAGAATTTACCCATCCTCTCAGAAAAGACCTTCCGGATATTAGATGGCTCTGAGAAATACATAAGCAGAGAGGAATACTTTACCGGTCCCGGCACACAGCTTTTTTCTCCATTCTTCTCTACGATCAGCTTTCCATTATCCCATATGGCCTGTGTCAGTATGATGCCGTCTTCTTTGATGTTTTTAAAGATAGATGTAGACATGATGCCATCTTTGCTGAAAAGAACATCTGTAGACATAGACGATCTTTTATCCATGAAAAGCATTTTGACCTGGGTAGAGCTGCGTAGTTTGTAATACTTGCCCCCGGCAGAGTCTCTGGCTTCGATGGTAGTCTCGCCTATCTTTTTTCCAAAGAGAGTGACTTCATAGCGCAGCTTCTGCCCGGATAAGGCGCAGGACCAGCACAGACTGGCAAGGATAAAAACAAGGATAAGGCGGTGTTGTATCATGATATATGCACGGTTATTAGTCGAGCCAGGTCTATAGCCTTTTGCTTCACCGCATCTACATCACTACCGGGCCGGTCATAGGCCAGTACTACACCCATGCGCCTATAGGGACGCGTGGCAGGCTTACCGAATATACGGATATCTGTTTTATCCGTAGCTAAAAGCCGGTCAATGCCCGTAAATCGAGGTCTACCGCCCTCGCCGGATGCGAGTATCACCGCACTGGCTCCACAGCGCTCCAGCGTGATAGACGGGATAGGTAATCCCAGTACCGCACGGGCATGCAGCTCAAATTCGGAGAGATTTTGCGTCCCTGCCAGAGTCACCATACCGGTATCATGCGGGCGCGGCGACAGTTCGGAGAAATACACTCCGTCACTGGCTATAAAAAACTCTACGCCCCAGATACCTTGACCTGTCAGCGCTGCCGTGACTTGTGCTGCCATTTGCTGCGCTTCATACAGACGATCATCGCTGATCGCACACGGCTGCCAGCTCTCCTGGTAGTCTCCACGCTCCTGACGGTGTCCTATAGGTGGGCAAAAGAGTGTTGGGCCATTTTTCTGAGTGACGGTCAGTAGCGTGATCTCAAAATCAAAATTTACAAAGGCCTCTACTATCACCTCCGCTATATCACCACGTTTCCCCGACTGTGAATAGTCCCATGCCTTAGATATTTCGCCCTCGGACTTTATCGTAGACTGACCCTTGCCGGAGGAAGACATGAGAGGTTTGACTACACATGGGATGCCCACCTCCGCTACAGCTCTTTCCAACTCCTCTAATGAAGCAGCGTACCGGTAATCTGCAGTTCGCAAGCCCAGGTCTTTGGCCGCCAGGTCGCGTATGGCTTTGCGGTTCATCGTAAAGTTGGCTGCCTTGGCCGAAGGTACTACTTGTATCCCCTGCGCCTCATAGTCATAAAAACGCTCTGTGCGTATGGCTTCTATCTCAGGGACTATGATATCCGGTTTATGTTTTGCCACTATGCGGTCCAGCTCCGCTCCATCCAGCATATTGATCACCTCCCTCTCGTCCGCTACTTGCTGGGCGGGAGCATCATTATAAGAGTCTACTGCTATTACATATTCGCCTAGGCGTTTGGCAGCTATTACAAATTCCCGGCCCAGCTCGCCTGAGCCCAGGAGCATTATTCTTTTCATCCCGACAGTTTGTGCGCTAAGATAGCAACTGGCCGCAATGAAAAAGTGTGCATTTTTACGGCTGCGATTTCAGGATGCGCCATTCTTTAGGGAAATAGCTGTTGATCCTGTTGGGCAGCGCCTTTGCGAAGCCTAAGCCAAGACCTTTGTGTCTGATGATCACCCAGCCTTTCAAGTCGGTAGGCGCCGATACTGTTTCTCCTTTCAGAAAAGAGATGGCGGCGGAATGGTCAATATCTATAGCCGGAAAGTCATCTTTCAAGCCCTGGTACAAACTCAACTCATGGGCGGGAATAAGGTCCTTGCCCTTGATCTCTCCGGCGCAGATTCCTGCATTGCGAATGTAAAGTCTCGACAGGCCGCGATAGTCCTGCCAGAATTTCGCTGGTAAAATATTATAAATACCCTGATGCTTGACCGCAATGAGTTGATCCGCGTCTGCTATATAGACATCTAGCTGCGGACGTATTTCAGAAATGGTCTTGTCTGCGATCCGGGGGGGGATGTGTTTGGTTTCGCGCCACTCACCGCCCTTGCGTAGCAGGCTGATGAAAAAACCTTCACCACGCGTACAATGCGGATAGAAAGCATAACCATGAAGACCGTCTTTGCTAACGTTCGTTAGTTGCGGCTCAAAACTCTTAGCCTCTGATATTGCTATGCTCTCAAAACTCCCCTCCTGAGTGAGTCTTTCTACATGCTGCATATTTTCTGCATTCTCATAGGTGCAGGTACTATAGATGAGGTAGCCACCCGGCTTGAGACATTGTATCAGATTTTTCAGGATGTCCTCCTGCCGCTCGGCACACATCGCTACATTGGCTTCGCTCCATTCTTCTATCGCCGCTTTATCCTTGCGGAAAAGGCCCTCTCCGCTGCACGGAGCATCCACGACTATGATGTCAAAGGTCTCTCCCAGTCCGGCAAAATCCTCTGCTTTATTTTGGGTGACTATGGAGTTTGCATAACCCCAGCGCGCGAGGTTCTGACGCAGGATATGATTGCGGCTGGCTATGATCTCATTGCTGACGAGAAGACTTTCGCTATTCAGCAGTGAGAGAATGTGTGTGCTTTTGCCACCTGGAGCTGCGCACATATCCAGTACACGGATCGGTTTATCCAGTAGCCCTGTAGCTTTGAGCGCCTGCTCCAGAAACATACTCGAGCTCTCCTGCACATAGTAAGCTCCGGCGTGAAATAAAGGGTCGAACGTAAAAGAAGGTCGTGATGACAGATAGTAGCCAGCCGTAGCCCACGGGATCCGATCACCTAAAGGCAGCGTTGTTGCTTCTTGTTGAAATTTGCTCAGGTGTGTCCGTACGGAGGTGACTGGCGGCTCATCCAGCGCGGCGATAAACGCTTCGTAGTCCGCACCAAAGTGAGCGCGCATACGGTCTGTAAAAGCTGCAGGGTATTTATTCATCCAGTGCCGGCGGTATCTCCTGTTTTTTGCCAAAGATAATGTTCAAAACCACTCCGGCTACTACAAGCAGGATACCAGTCACGATGGTCACCGTATAGGATTCACTAAAAAAAATGATGCCGAAGATGAGGGCATACAGGATGCCCAGATAGTTGAGACTGGAGGTGATGGCTACGCGCTCGCTCTGGAGGGCTTTGGTGAGGTTGGTCTGGCCGAGCTGCGTGAGCAGGCCCGTGGCTATGAGATAAAACCAATCCATACCCTGTGGCATGCGCCAGTCAAATAGACAACCAGCCAAACCTATCACTGTACCTACTATCTGAAAGTGCAATACCACCACGATGGGATGTTCCTTTTCTTTCAGCGAGCGCACCAGGTTGTACGCTACTGCTGACGATAGCGCCGAGAAAAGCCCCAGCATCAGATAGCCGATACTGATACGGCCATCAAATCCCTTGATCAATACAACACCCGCAAAAGACATGATGAAAAACAAATACTGTATAGGACGCATACTTTCTTTCAGCACAAATACCGCGATCAGTGTAGTGAAGATCGGAGAGGTGTACTGGATGGTCACTGCTGGTGCGAGGGGGAGTTTCTGCAAAGTGACAAAAAAAGTATAAACGGCAGTCGTACCCGCTACTCCGCGCGCTATCAGGCGCCAGCGGTCACTACCGCGCCAGTCCAGTTTATCATAAAAGATAATGGCGAAGCAACACAGCATGGAGATAAAGCATCGGAAGAAGACAGTCTCCATGGGCGGGATATGGCTGATCTGTTTCACGCAGACATTCATCAGCGCAAAAAAGAACGTGGCCATCAGCATATATATGACTCCCTTAGTGACCTTCATACGGGACGCAAATATATCAATGTGTTAAGAGCCATGCCGTTATTATCTGTGAAGTCACGCCATAAAACGCCTGCTTAATCTAATGTTGCAACAAATGCCCCCCTGTCTGGCGGTTTTTGATTTAATTTTATGGTACACTAAATGATCATCAATATGAAAAGCTTTTACACTCTTATTGTACTGACCTTCTTAGGATTAACTGCTGCGTATGGCCAGACCATCACAACATCCGGCATCTCTTACTCTCCTGATTCCCTCGCCGTACACGTGGGTGACCAGGTGACGTTTAATTGTGACTTCTCTATGCACCCTCTTCATGAGGTAGATGCTACTACATGGGCTGCCAATGGCTCTACGCAGCTGGCGGGCGGCTTCTCTGCCACCTCCGGCAGTACGCTGACAGTTTCTATGACACAGGTGGGTACCCGCTACTATGTCTGCTCTGTGCATGTGTCTGCCGGTATGAAGGGCCGCATTTTTGTCACTGCACCTAACGGTATTGAGGCGATCACCGCAGTAGCCGCTACAGCCTACCCAAATCCAGCCTCCGGCCAGCTGCATGTGATCACGGGCCGTGAGACAGATCTGCACTACTCACTCATAGATATGATGGGCAGGACTGTACTAGCTGCAGATGACCACGTCAGCGCGCAGGGATACACCACGCTGGATGTATCAGCCGTAGCTGATGGTCACTATGTACTAAAGGCTGTCTCTGCAGATGGTACCAGCAGTACGGCTCATGTGCAGGTAGCTCACTGATCCAGTGGATAAAGCCGTCGGCGGTTTTGGATAATTTTTGGCAGCTTCGCGGCTGTGAAACTCGCCGACGTCATAGGTCACCAGGCTGTCAAGGACAAGCTATCTGAGCTGCTCACCTCGGGCAAGCTACCGCATGCCATGATGATACTGGCACCGGAGGGAGCTGGTGGTCTGCCTATGGCACTGGCCGTAGCTCAAAATCTGGTCTGTGAGCGCCGCTCAGGTAGGAAAGAAGAAGATCCGGGACTGTTTGCTGCGCCATCTATGTTTGGGGATGCAGAACCAGTTCAGCAGAATACGGAGCCCCTGTCAGATGCCTGTGGTGAATGCCCGGCCTGTCAGAAGGCACAGAAATTCATCCACCCGGATATCCATTATACCTATCCTGTCGTGACTGGCAAAAATAAGAGCGGCCCACCTGTGAGTGCAGACTATATCACAGACTGGCGCAAAGCCTTGGCGGAAAATCCTTATATGAATGCCAATGAATGGCTGCGGCAGATCACGGAGGAAAACAAGCAAGGCAATATCACGGTGAATGAGTGCCATGAGATCATCAAAGGGATGAACCTCAAGACATTTGAATCAAAGTATAAAGTGCAGATCATCTGGATGGCAGAGTACCTGCGCGAGGCTGGCAATACGCTCCTTAAGATCATAGAGGAGCCACCGGCAGATACTGTATTCATTTTGGTCGTAGAGAATATAGAGCTGATCCTGAATACGATCATCTCCCGCACGCAGATAGTGAAGCTGCCGCCGATAGAAGATATGGACCTGGCGGGCTATCTGCGCACGCAGTTTGAGATGGATGAGCGTACGGCGCTGCGCATAGCCCGTATCTCTGATGGCAATCTCAATGCAGCGGTAGAATATGCAAATGGGGCAGAGCACCAGAATGATACCCAGCTCCGTGAGTGGCTATCTGTCTGCCTCCGCATCAGAGGGGCCCAGGCGTCAGAACCCTCTCTGAAGCTGATGGCATTTGTAGATGAGATAGCCAAGATAGGAAGGGAAAATCAAAAGATATTCCTGAAGTATTTCCTCTGGTTTCTACGGGAGAGCAATCTGCTGGCTCTAGGCCTGGAGTCAGACAAACTGGAAGGATCTGAGCTGGAGTTTGCCAAAAAGCTCGCTACGCTCCTGGATCCTGATGTGACGGAAAATCTGACTAACCTGATCAATAAGGTGCACTACTATGTAGAACGCAATACTAACCCCAAGATCATTTTCCTGTCTACTTCATTCAAGATAGCCGCTATCCTCAAAAAGGAACCTGTAGCTTATGACATGTATGAGTAATGCCTTAACTTGTCAGGCGTAATACAGCTACTTGCAATTTAAGGATTCTATCAATTTTTTATCTAAAGTCAATCCCCGCAAAGCGGTGAATGCTGCTGCGGTATTGTCTTCCTTTTACCTCTCACGGTGGACGCGCAGGCCTATACAGTGGGGAGTACCTTTCAATGTCTCTATAGAGCCTACTACTACCTGCAATCTGGGCTGCCCTGAGTGCCCGAGCGGTTTGAAGAGCTTCACCCGTCCTACCGGAAATATGGAGTATGACTTCTACCAGCGCATGGTAGATGAGATAGGCGGACAGCTTTTGTATCTCTATTTTTATTTTCAGGGAGAGCCCTATCTGCACCCTCGATTTCTGG
>JAFDYP010000001.1 GCA_018267355.1 Bacteroidota bacterium | reverse complement strand
GTTGCAAATAATGGCCCTGATATTGGGATCCTCAAGTTTATTAATACCCGTACCTTCCATCCATATATAGTGTCCATCGCTATGCTGCTGACGCCAATGACAACTAAAACGTACAGACGGATGTGTCAGCAGCTCATAAAAATTATTGATAATTGTATCGCGATCATCAGGATGTATCAGCTCGATGGCCTTCGTAGTGAATATATCTATGGCATCATACCCCAATATGCTCCGATGAGACGAACTGCTGAAAACGACGACGCCCTTTCCGTCAAAAAGTGTAATGATGTCACGGCCAAACTCCACCATAGCATGTAACATATCCTTGGTGGACCCAGTCAAAGTAGCATCTCCCAAATTCATTCTTTTAAATGTATTTTTGTTAAAATAAAGGCGGTCAGACCTTTAGTCAAATGATTTATGTCATATTTTAAAAAACACCTCATGAAATACAAGTTCTATATTGTCTTTTTACTGCTGATACTATCCATAAGTGGTTGCAATCCACCGGTCAGAAACCCCTCTGAACCTGCTACAACCGCTATAGCCCCTCTTCCGGCTGAGCCAGCAGCTGCCGCGCCTGCTGACCATCAGACGCTCATTGACCCGGACACCAAACTCATCTACACCAAACACGCCCGCTGCCGGATGTCTTGCCGTCATATATCAGAGGCAGACATCCGCGAGGTACTGCGTGAGGGCCATATCAACGAAGCCAAAAGCAAACAAGAACCCGGCCGCTGCCCTGCCTACGCCGTAGAGGACGAGCGCAATAGCGACCACATCCGCCTCCGCATCGTCTTTGCTAAATGTGACACCGAGATAAAGGTAGTGACCTGTATAGACAGAGATGATGAGTTTGCCTGTGACTGTAAGTGATCAGGTGGCAGTTGGCCAGCGGCTGGGAATACATAGACTTAAAAAGTCTTAATCTATCTCCGCACGGCGATGCCCCGGGCAATCTTTTGTATCGCCGGCGTTTATCACAGGCTATGAACATACAAAAAGAACAAGCCTATTCCTACCTTATCCTCTGCCTGCGCTGGTACCTGGCCATCTATATGGCAGACTATGGTATAGCCAAGATCACAGGAGGGCAGTTTGGCATCTGGGATACGGCCATCCTATCCAAGCCGCTGCAAGACGTCGACACCTTCCATCTCGCCTGGCACCTCTTTGGGCGCAGCCATCTCTTCAATTGGGTGGTAGGCCTGACACAGATAGGAGGTGCTATCCTGATCATCATTCCCCGCACCCGCTTGATCGGCGCGCTGTTGTTACTACCGGTTTTGGCCCATATCTTCCTGATAGATGTATGCTTTACCACGAGCATGTTTGGGGCGGCGCTACCGGTGCGGCTGGCAGGTATGCTAGGCTGCGACCTAGCTATACTCTGGTATGATCGTGAAGTCGTGGCCCGGGCATGGCGGGCACTGGTATCCGGAGGGTTTACGCTGCGGTATGGGTGGTGGCTTTATGCACTGGTGCCAGTGATTGGTTTCTTGATGGACTTTATACTCGGCCTAGTCATGTGGCCAGTGAAACTTATGACGACCTGGTTATTTATATGGCATAAGTGGTAATGGATGATCCCAGCGTTTCACACTGATATCCAGCCAACTGCCACCTCACACCTGCCACCTACCCATGCACCGCCAGAGATATCTCCAGCAGCAGCTCGGGCTGCTTCTCCAGTACGTTACCGACCACTATCAGATTGGAGCCTGCCTGTGCCAGCGCCTCGGCCTGCTCTGGCGTGCGGATACCGCCCCCGGTGATGATAGGTATGGAGATGGCCTTTCTGACGGCCGTGAGCATCTCCGTAGGGATGCTTTGCCTGGCTCCGCTGCCAGCCTCCAGATAGATAGCACGCAGGCCCAGCAGCTCGCCGGCCATGGCGGTAGCTACAGCTATATCAGCCTTGTCATGAGGTATCGGCACGGTCTGGGTCATGTAGGAGGTGGTAGACACCCTGCCGCCGTCTATCAGCATGTAGCCGGTAGGTATTACCTCCAGGCCCGACTCGCGGATATGCGGCGCGGCCACCACGTGCTGGCCTATCAGGTACTCAGGATTGCGGCCGGAGATCAGGCTCAGCAGCAGGATGGCGTCTGCCGAGCGGCTCACCTGGTAGTTATTGCCAGGAAAAATGACCACCGGTGCGGAGGTCTCCTTTTTCAGTAGCCGGATAGTTTCTCCAAAGCGGTCCTCCAGCAGCAGGCTGCCACCCACCAGTACCATATCTACCCGCGCAGAGTTGATCCGGTCGGTCATGCTGCGGAGACTATCCGGGGTCTGATTGTCAGGGTCTATGAGCACTGCCAGCCGCGCGCGGCCGGTATCGAGCTGTGAGTAAACGGTTTTAGTCATTTTTAGGATTTCCGTCATGCAGAGTACTCTGACCAGCAGGCTGTCTCTACGAAATAAGCGGTATCTTTGTAACCGTAAAGGTGCAGAAAAATATCGGGGATTTAGTGTTTTCGCAGGCCAGTGCAAGGGTCCCTGCAAACCCAACAAAACCAACTATTTTTTTCCCCATTTTATCCACTTTGTCTTTTCCACAGGCTGGAATCCAGTACTGTCCATGATTTGATATTTTTCGGCTACCGTTTGCACAAAGTTTGTTGATAAAACCACTGGCTTTATTTTGCTGAGCGGAATAAATTCGGGATACCAAACAGGAGATATCTACCACTTAACAATACAATAATAGACTCTAAATATACCCTTAAAGATTATGGCAAAGAAAACAACAGCAAAAGGCCAGACCACCGGCCAGAAAGGACTAGCCGTCGACAGATATTACACTAAAGATGGTGTATCAGCATACGACCTCTTCCAATATGAGCTACGCAGCTCGGTGATCAGGAATCCTGCCGGTGACGCAGTATTTGAAATGCATAATGTAGAGGTGCCTGCCCAATGGAGCCAGGTAGCTACAGATATATTAGCACAAAAGTACTTCCGCCGCGCCGGCGTACCTCAGGCTGATGGCAGTCTGGGCGGTGAGCGCTCTATCAAGCAGGTGGCACACCGCCTGGCTGACTGCTGGAGGCAGTGGGGCGAGAAGTATGGCTATTTCGCTTCATCTAAGGATGCATCCGTATTCTATGATGAGCTGGTGTACTCCCTGCTGGGCCAGATGGCAGCGCCAAACAGCCCTCAGTGGTTTAACACCGGCCTCTATACAGCATATGGTATAGCAGGCAAGCCCCAGGGCCACTATTATGTAGACCCGGATACCGGCAAACTATCAGAATCAACCTCAGCCTATGAGCGTCCTCAGCCACACGCCTGCTTCATCCTGTCTGTGACAGATGACCTGGTGAATGAAGGCGGTATCATGGACCTCTGGACCCGCGAGGCCCGTATCTTCAAATATGGCTCAGGTGTAGGTACTAACTTCTCCGGCATCCGCGGCGAGGGTGAGAAACTCTCCGGTGGCGGTACCTCATCAGGCCTCATGAGCTTCCTCAAGATAGGTGACAGCGCAGCCGGTGCTATCAAGTCCGGCGGTACTACCCGCCGTGCGGCCAAGATGGTCTGCCTCGACCTGGATCACCCGGAGGTGGTAGACTTCATAGAGTGGAAGATGAAGGAAGAGGACAAGGTAAAGGCCCTCATCGATGCAGGCTATAGCAATCACTACGAAGGCGAGGCATACCGCACGGTAGCCGGCCAGAACTCCAATAACTCTGTGCGCGTACCAAATTCATTCTTCAAGACGCTGGAAGAGGGTGGCAACTGGGCGCTCAAGGCCCGCACCGATGGCCGCACCATGCGCACGATCCCTGCCCGCGAGCTATGGGACAAGGTAGGTATGGCTGCATGGCGCTGCGCTGATCCGGGTGTACAGTTTGACACTACAATCAATGAGTGGCACACCTGCCCTGAGGACGGCCCTATCCGCGCGTCTAACCCATGCTCGGAGTATATGTTCCTGGATAATACGGCCTGCAACCTGGCTTCCTTCAACCTCATGAAGTTCTATGATGTAGATACCCTGACACTAGATGTCAAGGGCTTCGAGCATATGAGCCGCATCTGGACCATGGTACTGGAGATCTCCGTACTGATGGCACAGTTCCCGTCCAAGGAGGTGGCCCAGCTGTCATATGAGTTCCGTACACTCGGCCTCGGCTTTGCCAACCTCGGCACCCTGCTGATGGTATCAGGCATAGCCTATGACAGTGACAAGGCCCGCGCGATAGGTGGTGCTATCACGGCTATCATGACCGGTACATCGTACAAGACATCGGCAGAGATGGCCTCTGTACTCGGACCATTTGCCGGCTACGAGCGCAATAAGAAACACATGATGCGCGTGATGAGGAATCACCGCTATGCAGCATACAATGCCAGCCCTGAGACCTACGAAGGACTGGACGTGAAGCCGGTAGGCATAGACCAGCGCCAGTGCCCTGACTATCTGCTCACAGCCGCCTGCAATGCGTGGGACGAGGCACTCCAGCTCGGCGAGAAGTATGGCTACCGCAATGCCCAGACCACAGTGATAGCGCCTACAGGTACTATCGGCCTGGTGATGGACTGCGATACCACAGGTGTAGAGCCTGACTTTGCACTGGTGAAGTTTAAGAAGCTCTCCGGTGGTGGCTACTTCAAGATCGTAAATGAGTCTGTGCCATACGCGCTGAAGAACCTCGGCTACTCTCCATCTGAGGTAGATGCTATCGTGAAATATGCCAAGGGCCACGGCAGCCTGTACGGATGCCCGGCTATCAACCCTGACTCGCTCCGCGCCAAGGGCTTTGACGCGACAGATATCGAGAAGATAGAGGCTGGCCTGCCGGCTGCGTTTGACGTGACCTTCGCGTTTAACGTATACAGCCTCGGTGAGGCTACCCTGCAGCGCCTCGGCTTCACTGCAGAGCAGTACAATAGCGGCAAATTTAACCTCCTCCGCGAGCTGGGCTTCAGCAAGGCGGATATCGAAGCGGCCAATGAGTACATCTGCGGCGCGATGACCGTAGAGGGCGCTCCATACCTGAAGGAAGAACACCTGCCGGTATTTGACACTGCCAATAAATGCGGTACCAGGGGCACCCGCTTTATCCATGCCTTCGGCCACATCAAGATGATGGCGGCTGTACAGCCTTTCATCAGCGGTGCGATATCCAAGACCATCAACCTGCCAAACGAAGCTACAGTACAAGATATCCAGCAGTCATACGAACTCTCCTGGAAGCTCGGCCTGAAGGCTAACGCCCTCTACCGTGACGGATGCAAGCTCTCCCAGCCACTCTCCAACAAGAAGGACGAGGAGAAAGAAGAAAAATCAAGCACAGCTGCTGCCACTGCCACAGCCGCTACCGAGTCAGCCCCGGCAGAGATGTTTAGCAAGCTGACCCCTGAGCAGGTGCTCGAGGCTGCCCGCGTGCTGATGCAGGAGTCTACAGACACCAGCTTCAAGCGTGCCCTCTCCCGTATCGTAGAGAAGAAGGCCCTGCCTCACCGCCGCAATGGCTTTACCCAAAAGGCAAAGGTGGGCGGACAGACCGTCTTCGTACGCACAGGCGAGTACAGCGATAGCACCCTCGGTGAGATCTTCATCGATATGCACAAGGAGGGCGCATCCTTCCGCTCACTGATGAACTGCTTTGCTATCTCCGTATCCATAGGCCTGCAGTATGGCGTGCCGCTGGAGGAGTTTGTCAATAAGTTCACCTTCACCCGCTTTGAGCCGAGCGGCATGGTAGACCATCCTAATATCAAGAATGCAAGCTCTATCGTAGACTATATCTTCCGCCTCCTGGCGTTTGAGTACCTGGGCCGCACAGACCTCGTGCATGTCACTCCTAGCGAGCTGGCCAGCCGCGAGGTGAGCACCCTGGACCTCACCACAGAGATAGAAGAGGAGACCGTAAGGCCTGTACACCCTGAGATGGTAGAGAAGCCTAAGGCACAGCCAGCACAAGAGGTAAAGGTGATGAAACTCGCCTCTCAGCCAGCCCTGAGCAACCTCAATAACCACCTGAAGGATATGGGTGGCGATGCTCCACCGTGCAACGTGTGCGGCAACATCACCCTCCGCTCCGGTACCTGCTACAAGTGCCTCAACTGCGGCAACAGCATGGGCTGCTCATAGTCTCTGTTGTCGGTTGCCGGGTGGCAGTTGACAGGAAATACATTTGACACACATCATACAAGCCCCATTTCGTGAGAGATGGGGCTTTTTCTTAAAAACAGCAACTATGAAAAATTATACATCATCCTTTATTTTTGATTTAGCGACCAAGTATGATATAGTTTTATCCAACTCAAAGGAGTTCGAGTTTTCAGATGAAGCCTTTTTAGGTTTCGTAAAAGAATATGAGAAGGCGGCACAAAAGAGCAAGCCCTACTTACATATCTTTCGCAGGAATCAAACTTATATCGAACCTATTTACCCCCCTTCTTATCGGAGATTACAGTAATGCAAGCACAATGGTATTTTGACGAAATCATTGTAATAGACTCACTTGTTGTAAGCCTAGATTTGCATCAAAATTCGGAAAATTTAGAGGGTAAGAAAAAGAATCTTGTAGACTACCTTCGAATGCTAAACAAATTCAAGGACTCAATTAATAGTGGTCAAATTCTTTTTATTAGCTATGACTTCCAATCTCCTATTAATCATATAGCCTTTCCCGAACTTGATCACCAATCACTTATTTGCGAGAAAGAATTGAGACAGGAACTTTTGAAACTCCCTCATGTCTATAAAATGACCTCACCTGCTGAGCCTAAATCGGAAAATTACAATATTAGAATCCTATATAGAAATGCACATATACTCTTCCCAATCATAAAATCATTTGAGAATTTGACAGGCCTCACGTATGATTTTATAGGCTCCGATTATTTGCAACTGATGTTACCGGACATTGAGAGACTAGGAATTGAGCAAAATGTTTTTGAAGGATGTCAGCATTTATTTATTGACGAAGTGCTACACACATTGAATTGCTTTTCTGACAGCATACATTTGAATACCTCTCCAATGTTTACTCGTCCTATTGACGCCATGATTCTTTCAAAGGCGGGTAAAAATCTTGACAACAAAGGAATTGAAACATACAATTTAACACTGCCATTCCTCGATAACATACCAGCAACCAGATTATATGAGCTAAGAATGAAAATGCCTAGTGCCTTTTATGACTTTCGAAACGAAATGTTTGTCATTACACACGATTTGAAAAACAGAGGTTTTGACAGGGGAGAGTTAAAGATTAGAGTAGAGCAAAAAGTAAATCCAATAATAAAATCTTTAGAAGGAGAGATAAAAAGTGCATTAACGAATCTAGGGCTAATGAGTATTGGCGCACCTATAATTTCGGGGTCAGCAATTTATGGCCTCAGTAGTTTCGGAATTGGATCTAGTAGCATAACAAATGCTTTCCTTACGAGTGGAATAACACTTGTCGGTATCGCCAATGCGGTAAGCTCTACTTTAAAAACACGTAATACTGTAAAATCAAATCCTCTTTACTTCTTATGGCAAACTAAAAAATAGGCTTACCTCTCCCGCCGTTGCCGGTCGCCTGGCCAGCAACCTGTGAAACAACACCACAAAGGTTCTCCCTTCTCCGCCCGGGAGAAGGGAGATGCCGAAGGCAGAGGGATGAGGACCACGCTGGGCCCATACCTGCCATTCACACCGTCATATTTTGTTCGTTCGTTCGCTACCCCTAGGCGCAGCGAACGAACGAACAAAATACAAGCCCCAAAGGGGCGACCCGCCTTCAGCCTTCAGGATAGGGCATCGCCCTATTGACAAAACCTAAAACACGTAGGGCGATGCCCTACGCTATAGTCGTAACGCCCCGTTGGGGCTAAATGCATGAAAACCGAAACCGCACGCAGATATCTGATCGCTCAGTCCCGACGAATATTAAACGAACAAAATACAAGCCCCCAAAGGGGCGACCCGCCATCAGGATAGGGCATCGCCCTATTGACTATCCCCCCTAAAATACACGTAG
>JAFDYP010000019.1 GCA_018267355.1 Bacteroidota bacterium | reverse complement strand
CAAAAGCCCCATTATCAGGGGCTTTCAAGAGGTTTATTACTTAAATAGTATTTGTTAATTTATGAATGCTACTTTCCGATACAGAACTTACTAAAGATATTACCTAGTATCTCATCATTGGTCACCTCGCCGCTGATCTCACCAAGATAGGCCAGTGCCCTTTTTAATTCCAGCGCTACGAGGTCTGTAGTGACCTGATGGCCTATTGCATCCAACACAGTATCCAGTGTATCATGGGCATGACGCAGCGCTTCATAGTGGCGGATATTGGCTATGGTCATATCTGGCGGAGTGACCTTTTGTGAATGTACCATTGCGCTCAGTTTGTTCCTGAGTGTATCTATGCCAATATTTGTTTTTGCGCTCATCAGTACTACGTCATCCAGCTTAGATAGTTCTTCTTTGACCGTGTCAGCGCAGAGGTCACTTTTATTAGCTATCAGCAGGTATGGTACATCAAAGTCCGCAGCGGCTTTCAGCTCGGTGTTCAGGTCTTGCGCATCAGATATGAGACTGGCATCTGTCATATAGAGAAGTATAGAAGCCGTTTTGATCTTGTCATAACTGCGCTCCACGCCTATCTGCTCTATCACATCTTCTGTCTGGCGCAGGCCCGCTGTGTCTATGAGGCGGTAAGCTATCCCATCTATATGGAGCACTTCCTCTATCGTATCGCGAGTAGTACCAGCTATGTGACTTACGATGGCGCGTTCTTCATTCAGAAGGGCGTTGAGCAGGGTTGACTTGCCCGCGTTAGGCTTGCCTACTATGGCTACGGGCACGCCATTCTTGATCACGTTGCCATACTTGAAAGATTCTATCAGTGGTCTCAGTACTGTCTGTATGCGGTGGATGATGCGGACCAATTCATCTCGCTTTACAAACTCTACATCTTCTTCACTAAAGTCCAATTCTAATTCGATTAGCGAGGCAAAGTTGACCAGTTGTGCTCGAAGTTCCTTGATCTGATGCGCAAAACCACCTCTGATCTGCTTGATAGCCAGCTCATGTGCAGCGGCAGAGTCTGATGCTATCAGGTCGGCCACTGCTTCCGCCTGAGATAGATCTATACGGCCATTTATAAAAGCACGTAGCGTAAACTCACCAGCCTCCGCCATACGTGCGCCTTTAGCTATCAGCAATCGCAGCACCTGCTCCATGATATAGGGCGAACCGTGGCAGGATATCTCGACTACATCCTCTGTGGTGAAAGACTTCGGCGCGCGGAAGATGCTGACCATGATCTCATCCAGCTCGCTGTCGCCATCCATGATATGACCATAGTGTATGGTGTGTGATGGCTGCAGCATCAGGTCTTTACCACGCCATGATCGCTGCGTGATGGCAATAGCTTCAGGGCCGGAGAGTCTTATCACTCCGATAGCTCCTACACCTTGCGCCGTGGCGGGCGCTACTATAGTATCTCCTTGCTTCATTGTTATGCTTACATCAGCGGGCGCACCTCCAGTTGGTCCCCGTCTTTGAACGTAGGGCATCCACGGCCTATCTCTATCGCGGCGTCCAGGTCCTCAGCCTCTATGATATAGAACCCACCGATGCCATGCTTCGCATCCTGTATGGGCAGCGCCTGTATCTCATCATCTACCTGCGCGAGCAATACACCCTGATCTCCTACACCATAGCCATTGCGGAAGATGCCTTGTGCGGACAACTCCTTGGCCCAGGCAGTGTGCTGAGCTATGAGTGATGTGAGCTGCTCCTCCGGTATGGGGTATCGGGTCAGGTCCTCGCGTATGAGAAGTATAAATTCGGCCATGTTCTTCGATTTACAGCTGCAAGATAAGCCTCTTTGCCTCAAACACCAGCATCAGCTCCGTATCTGCTTGATTTGATTACTTTAGCGCCTTATGAAAGTACTGATGGTATGCCTCGGCAATATCTGCCGTAGCCCGCTGGCGCAGGGCATCCTGGAGCATAAGGTGAAAGCAGCCGGACTGGACTGGCATGTAGACTCTGCAGGCACCGGCGCCTGGCATGTAGGCGAGCAGCCCGACCGCCGCTCCTGCGAGGTAGCCCACAAGTATGGCATAGATATTACCGCACAGGCCGCACGCCAGATCAGACCCGCTGATCTCAATGAATACGACCTTGTGTACTGCATGGACTCGAGCAACTATAGAGATGTGATGCGCATCTGCAAGACAGAGCAGGAAGAAGGCAAAGTACATCTCATCATGAATGAGGCGGAGCCCAAACAAAACATCAATGTGCCAGATCCATACTTTGGCGGCGGAGACGGATTTGAGCTCGTGTACCAGATGCTGGACCGTGCATGCGATTCAATAATAGATAAAAGACGTTAGACACTAGACGATAGACAAATTCAAAATGGCCGAGATAAAAAAGATAAAACCCTCCCTGCCCAAAGGCACCCGCGACTTCCTGCCACAAGAAGTAGCAAAGCGCAACTATATATTTGACACGATCAAGAGCGTCTTTCGCAAGTATGGCTTTCAGCAGATAGATACGCCTGCCTTTGAGAGGCTAGAGACACTGACGGGCAAGTATGGTGAAGAAGGCGACCGTCTGCTTTTCAAAATACTCAATAGCGGTGACTACCTGAAGGATGCTCCTGACGCAGAACTGCAAGCAAAGAACTCGTCTGCCATCACGCGTCACATCTCAGAAAAAGGACTCCGCTACGATCTCACCGTGCCGCTATCGCGCTATGTAGTACAGCACCAGAGCGAACTGACCTTCCCCTTCAAACGCTTCCACATCGGGCCGGTATGGCGTGCAGACAGGCCGGGTAAAGGCCGTTATCAGGAGTTCTATCAGTGCGATGCAGATGTGATAGGCAGTACCTCCCTTTTGAATGAAATAGAACTCACCCAGATCTATAGCGAGGTTTATAGCAAGCTAGGAATGGATGTGACGATCAGGTTAAATAACAGGAAATTCATAGATGAGTTTCTGACCAGGGGTGGTATCACAGATAAGAAGACAGAGGTCACCACGCTGATAGATAAACTCGATAAAGTAGAATGGTCCGGCGAGAAAGGCATCGCGGAGCAGATCAAGGCCAATGGCATATCAGACGCACAATTAGCTGCTTTGAGCAAAACGCTTTTTGATACATCCTATGACGAACTAAAAACAACTTTCAGCGAAGCTGTGGTGGCAGAGATAGACTATGTGATGTCACGCGTAGGACATTTGGCTAATGTGCAGTTTGACCCGACGCTCATGCGTGGGCTGGACTACTACACCGGCATGGTGTGGGAGGTCAAGCCCAATAACGTACAGATGGGCTCTCTCGGCGGCGGTGGCCGCTATGATAATCTCACAGAGATGTTTGGCGGGCGCGATATGAGCGGTGTGGGTATCTCTTTTGGCGTGGAGCGCATCTACGATGTGATGGAGGAATTAAATCTTTTTCCCGCTACACTGGTAGAGTCTACTAAAGTACTCTTTGTACACTTTGATGAAGCAAGTGAGGCATACGGCTTTGATCAGCTGCAGAAAGTACGCGCGCAGGATATCGCCTCAGAGGTATATCCGGGTAAGAAGAAGCTGGACAAGCAGATGAACTACGCGAACGATAAGAAAATACCATACGTAGTGGTGATAGGTGGAGATGAAATGGCATCAGGCAAACTGACATTCAAAAACATGGCTAGCGGCCAGCAGGACAAGCTGACGATAGACGAGATCATAGAGCGATTGAAGTCCCTCCCTGCCTCCCCAAAGGGGAGGTGAAATACAAATTTTTTTGCAATGAGCACATTTACGATCACGGATAAGGAACTGACACTAGACGATCTACGCACCTTTCTGAAAGGTGATATGCAGATAGAAATATCAGAAGCAGCAAGGAAGAAGATACAAGCCAATCGGGCTTTTCTGGAAAGGAAAATAGCAGAGCCCGGAGCACGTTACTATGGTATCAACACGGGCTTTGGCGCACTCTGCGACGTAGAGATCAAACCGGACCAATTGGAAGAGCTACAGGAGAATCTGGTGATGAGCCACGCCTGCGGCATGGGCGATGAGGTGAAGCACGAAGTGGTACGCCTCATGATCTTGCTCAAACTCAAAGGCCTTTCACTCGGCTACTCCGGTATCTCTTTGGAGACTGTGGAGCAGCTACGCAAACTATACAACAGCAAGATATATCCTGTCATCTGGGAGGTAGGTTCGCTAGGTGCCTCGGGCGATCTCGCACCACTCGCGCATCTCAGCCTGCCGCTCATAGGCATGGGTAGTGTACGGTACAAAGGTGAGAAGCGCGACAGCGCCTCCGTGCTATCTGAGGCTGGCCTCTCTCCTATCAAGCTGAAAGCAAAGGAGGGTCTCGCGCTGCTGAATGGCACACAATTTATGAGTGCCTGGGGCTGCTACTCTATCATAGAGGCCGAGCGCGTAGAGAAGCTGGCGGATCTCACCGCAGCTATCTCTGTAGATGCCTTTGATGCGCAGATAGCACCATTCCATCCCGAGATACAGCGCGTGCGCAATCATCGCGGGCAGCAGGAGTCTGCAGCGCAGGTGCTAAACTTCCTAGATGGTAGTGAGATAGCCAGGCAACCGAAAAACAACATACAGGACCCGTACTCTTTCCGCTGTGTGCCGCAGGTACATGGTGCAGTCAAGTTTGCCATCTCTCAGGTCAAAGAAGTCTTCGAACGTGAGATCAACGCGGTGACAGACAACCCTCTCATATTTGAGGAGCAGGACCTGATCGTGAGCGGTGGCAACTTCCACGGCGAGCCGCTGGCTATCGCGCTGGACTATCTGGGCATCGCTATGAGTGAACTGGCCAGTATCTCTGAGCGCCGTACCTT
>JAFDYP010000199.1 GCA_018267355.1 Bacteroidota bacterium | reverse complement strand
CAGCATAGGAGCTTCACACTACAAGTGGGTGATAAATGGAGTGACCTATACCTATACTACAGATACGGCCTTTATAGCCAGCACACCGGGCACTTATCACATCACACTGTACTCCTACCTGGCACAATGCGTAGATAGCTCAAAACACACGCTGATAGTGGAAGACACCCTGCTCAGCACAGGCACGATAGATACTTTCATCTGCCTGCCATCCAGCCTGACGCTGAATAGCCACAATGCGCACTCCACCTGGTCCACGGGCTCTACCGACTCAGTGGTACAAGTCAGCACTCAAGGCATCTACTGGGTGCGCGTGGCCAATAGCTGCGGCACAGCTACTGATAGCTTCTATATTTATACGCGCCAGTCACCGGCATTTGACCTGATGGCCCCTGACTCAGCGCTATGCAATGAAGAACGGGACAGTGTGACGCTATACGCTTCACTCAGTGATAGCTCCATAGGTGTGCGCAATTTTGTGTGGAGTACCGGATTTACTGATTCATCTGTATACGCCTCTCAGGTGATCGTATACCAGGCTGATACATACAGCGTGGTGATCTCAGATACATTCTGCCCCGTATCGCACGCCATTATCATTTTGGGAGAATCCTGTGACTCTCTCTGCCTGGCGCACATAGCTATACCGAATGCTTTCAGTCCTAACGGTGACGGCAAAAATGACACCTTCCACCTTATCCATATGTGCGACTTCGACCCGTTTGAGATGCATATCTACAATAGATGGGGTGAGCTCGTATTCAGCTCTACAGATATCAATCAGGGCTGGGACGGCAAATATAAAGGCACGCCTCAGCCGAGTGAAGTGTATTGGTGGCATGTCACTATGGGCATCAATCAGACCAAGCCTATAGAAAAGGCAGGACGACTGACGCTCTTCAGATAATAAAAAGCGGCCTCAGGTAATCCTTTGAGGCCGCTTTTTATACTTTAAATTCCTTATTCTACTGTGACTGATTTGGCCAGGTTTCGCGGCTGGTCTACATTGCACCCGCGCTCTATGGCGATATAGTATGACAGTAGCTGCAGCGGTATAGTGGCCAGCAGCGG
The DNA here is from genome assembly GCA_018267355.1 of Bacteroidota bacterium. Lineage (GTDB taxonomy): Bacteria > Bacteroidota > Bacteroidia > Chitinophagales > LD1 > UBA1941. The sequence goes on along the minus strand of JAFDYP010000199.1, from coordinate 2,675 downwards.
TACCATGATATCCGGTGCATCAGGTATCTCTATCACATAGTCGGCCATTCCTCTGACCTTGGTGTCTCCCTCGGTCACTATGGCTATGATCTTACCCTTGCGGGCTTTCACCTCCTGGATGTTGCTGATGATCTTTTCATAGTGCGCATTGCGCGTGGCGACCACCACTACCGGCATCTCCTCATCTATCAGAGCTATAGGGCCGTGCTTCATCTCGGCAGCAGGATAGCCCTCTGCATGGATGTAGGATATCTCCTTGAGCTTCAGGGCGCCCTCCAGGGCTACCGGGAAGCCACACCCGCGGCCCAGATACAGAAAGTTGCGTGCATCACAATAGCGCTTTGCCAGCTCCTTGATCTGGCCTTCGCACTTCAGGGTTGTTTCTACTTTAGCTGGTATAGCATCCAGCTCTGCCATGATATTGCGCAGCTCAGATTTGCTCTTTTTGCCCTTGATATCAGCGAAGCCCAATGCCCACAGGATTAGTACCGACACCTGTGCGGTAAATGCTTTGGTAGATGCCACGCCGATCTCAGGTCCGGCATGCGTATATGCGCCGGCATGCGAAGCGCGTGGAATAGACGACCCCACTACATTGCACAGGCCAAAAATCGTGGCACCTTTTTCTTTGGCCATCTCTATAGCGGCCAGTGTATCTGCCGTCTCTCCGGATTGAGATATAGCTATCACGAGATCATCCTCTGTGATCACCGGATTGCGGTATCGAAACTCAGAAGCATATTCTACCTCTACCGGTATGCGGGCTATATCCTCAAAAAGATACTCTGCTACGAGGCCGGCATGCCAGGATGTACCGCAGCCGACTATAATGATGCGCTTCAGGTTCTTGATCTTGTGTTCATACTCTTTGAGAGAGCGCATCGCAAAATTGCCCGTAGCAGTGTCAAACCGGCCACGGAGAGAATCATGGATCGACTTCGGCTGCTCATGGATCTCTTTGAGCATAAAGTGCTCATAACCTCCCTTTTCGATCGCCTCGAGATTCATCTCCAGTGTCTGGATAAAGGGGGTTTTCTTTACATTATCTATGGTTTTGACAGATAGGTGGCCATCTGTGATAAAGGCTATCTCGCCATCCTCCAGGTATGTCACATCCTTAGTATATTCTACTATAGGGGAGGCATCAGATGCCATAAAGTATTCGCCATCGGTACCGATACCTACTACCAGCGGGCTACCCTTGCGGGCACCTATGAGTTTGGTCGGATCATCCTTTGAGATGATGACAATGGCATAGGCTCCTACCACCTCGCAGAGAGCGAGGCGCACAGCTTCATCTAGCTCCGTACCGGTGTTTTTGCGGATCTCCTCTATGAGGTGCACGAGCACCTCGGTATCCGTGTCACTCTTGAATGTGTGACCACGCTCGACCAGGGCTTCCTTCAGCGTAGCATAGTTTTCTATGATACCATTGTGTATGATAGCCAGATTGCCATCCTGCGAGAGGTGCGGATGAGAGTTTTTATCATTAGGCTCGCCGTGAGTAGCCCAGCGGGTATGCCCCATACCCAGGTGCGCATTTACATCTTTGCCATCGGCTACCTGCTCCAGGTCAGAGACTTTGCCTTTGGTCTTGTAGACCCTCATGTTTCCATTGAGCAGCGCTATGCCTGCACTGTCGTATCCCCTGTACTCCAGTCGCTTCAGACCTTTGATGAGGATCGGGTATACCTGACGTGGGCCTATGTATGCTACTATTCCGCACATAGTTATTGCAGTTTTGTGTATGTGATCTTCAGTTTACACTGCCGTGTGGCCTGTGTCGGATCATTAAATATCTTGACTCTGTCAGCCCTTACAGTATATGAATACTGCACATAGAATCCATAGTTTCCGTAATAACCGTTTTGAATGCGCTGTACAAACTCAGTCAGGTTGAATACGTAGCAATAATAGCTATTACCTGCATCGTCCTGGCGGGTGACCAAATGGCCAACGCCAGATAAATTGTAGCTATTCAAAGAAAAAGTGCCAAGCGTGTCATCCAGGCGGTACAGCACCGGGTTGGCGGGCAATGGATAATTGGCCGTATCTGACACATCTACCGGAAGGATCAGTTCTGCTTTGGTCACTCCGATTTTCTCCGGCAGGCTAGACAGCATAGGTATCCTGATCTTGAGTTTGGTACCCGCGCCAGACTGGATATAGGCAGCGGTTTGAGTGGTAGTACTTACACCTGCATTGATCGCGGTATTGACCGTAGTGCCATTGTATCGATGATCAAAGTGGTTGACCGTAGTGGAATAAGCACTGATAGGAAAATCAAAACGCAAAGTATCTGTAGTAGAATTGTGATAATACAAACTGATACGTCCGCTCTGCAAATTAAGGTACGATATACCATCTGCAGGGGGATTGGCTGTATTGGTAGTGACGTAGATCCCCTTCAGATAGTTGATGAAATCTGTAGAACTGGACAGGGAGATAGAGTCCGCATTCAGCAGCTTCTGTCCGAAGCTATTGCTCAATCTGACTATGATCTGCGGAGCCTGGGTATTGTGCCAGGCAAAGGTACTGTCTATGAGATCGGGCACATAGTTATTGAGCTGGCCGATCGGCTGGCTATAGACACTGAAAGCATCGTTCTGGTGATAAATGGCTGTCGGGTCCATATACTGGCTCACCTCATATACCTGCACATCGATCGGCTGCTT
>JAFDYP010000198.1 GCA_018267355.1 Bacteroidota bacterium | reverse complement strand
ACCCTAGGATTTACGAAAGTGATTCACTATTTTTGCGGCGCAATAGCAATACTACTGCCCAATTTCCTGCCGCGTTTTACGACACAGATCGTATCATATCATGAGGAAGTCAGGCAGTCTTGCCGACTTTATTTTAATAACAGTCACGACATCGTACCCTTTAGACAAAACTGCCCTACATAGGGTCAGCTATCGGTTTGTGCTGTGCTCATGACAAAAATCAAAAAATGGAAAAGTTTAAAGTCCTAGGACTTAGCGACAATGTGCTCGACGCATTGGCAAAAAAAGGATGGGACACCCCGTCAGAAATTCAAGAAAAGACGATACCGCTGCTGCTCAAGGGTGAGCGTGATATCGTAGGCCAGGCTGCCACAGGCACCGGCAAGACAGGCGCATTTGGCCTGCCGCTGATAGAGCAGCTGGACGACTCGTCTAAGGCTGTACAGGCTATCGTACTCTGCCCTACACGCGAGCTCGCAGTGCAGGTGGCAGAAGAGATCATGTCATTCAAGGGTGCTAAGAAGCTCTATGTACAGGCTATCTATGGTGGCCAGAGCTACAATACACAGATCGCTGCCCTGCGCAAGGGTGTGCAGATAGTAGTGGGTACGCCGGGCCGTGTGCGTGATCACATAGAGAAGGGCACACTCAAGCTCAATAACGTGACACACGTGGTACTGGATGAGGCGGATGAGATGCTCAATATGGGCTTTGAAGAAGAGGTAAGAGAGATACTGAAGTCCGTGCCTGAAGAAAGGCGTATGCTGCTTTTCTCGGCTACGATGCCTGCGCAGATCCTGAAGCTGGCGAAGACCTTCATGAAGGAATATGACCTCGTAGAGGTGGCTAAGAAAGAAGAATCTAAGGCCAATATAGACCAGTCATACTTTGAGGTGCAGAATAGCGACCGCTTTGTGACGCTGTGCCGCGTGATAGATACGGAGCCTGAGTTTTATGGCATCGTATTCTGCCGTACCAAGATGGAGACGGACGAGATAGCCAGCAAGCTGCTCGAGATGGGCTATGATGCGGAGGCGATCCACGGTGATATCACGCAGTCTCAGCGCGAGCTGATCCTGAAGAAATTTAAGATGCGCAAGCTCAATATCCTCGTAGCTACAGACGTGGCTGCCCGTGGTATAGATGTGAATGACCTGACGCACGTGATCAACTATAACCTGCCACAGGATCCTGAGAGCTACGTACACCGCATAGGCCGTACAGGCCGTGCAGGGAAGCATGGTACTGCGATCACCATCGTGACCAGCCGTGAGAAGCGTGATATAGCTGTGCTGGAGCGCATCACCAAGTCTACTATCCGCAGGGAGACTGTACCATCTATCGCCGATGTGGTAGGCACCAAAACCATGAAGCTCAAGACAGAAATGCAGAGCATGATAGAGAAGGGTGAGCATGAAGTATATCTCGACCTGGCCAAGGAGTTGCTGGAAGACGCCGAAAGTCCTGAGCAAGTGATAGCAGCGATCATGAAGTATGCACTGAAAGATACGCTCGCAGAGGGTAGCTACAGGGAGATAGGCCAGACGAATGGCAGCACCGGCTTCACACATGATGGCAAGGCAAGGCTCTTTGTAGCCCGTGGCCACAAGGATAATATGAATGCTGAGCAGATCGCACAGTTCCTCGCTGACAAGGCGGGTATCGATCCACGCAGCATAGAGGATATCCGTGTGTTTGATATGTTCACTTTCATCACTACGCCTCCGGCTGTGGCTGAGCAGATACTTGGACACTTCGCTGCTGGTCGTGGCAAGCCGCTGGTGACACGTGCTAAAGAGAAGCCTACAGGTGGATTTGGTGGCGGTGGCAGCAGCTTCGGTGGCGGCCGCAATTTTGAGCGCAAGGAGCGTGGAGATTTTGGTGGCAAGCCACGTACAGGCAATTTCCATAAGGATGGTGGCTTTAAGAAGCGTGATGATGACCGTGGTGAGCGTCCGCAGCGTAGGGAGTTTAATAATGACCAGCCAAGGCCGGAGCGTCCAGCACGCCGGGAGTTCGCAGGTACCGAGGGCCGTCCGGAGAGGCCGGTACGCAGGGAGTTTGCAAGCGCAGAGAAGAGTGAGAAGCAGCCATACGTAGCAAAGCAGCATGAGAAGGGTGTGAGTGATTTCATCCCTAAGAAACGCGCTAACAAGATGACTGACTACCTGGATAAGTCTGAAACACCTGCTAAGCCTGCTGGATCAGCACCTAAGAAAGAAGGTAAGAAGGATGACTTCAAGATCGAGTTCCGCGATGATGATCTGAACTGGTAATACTGTTGTTAGTCGGCAGGGGACTGTTGGCTGGTAATACAAATGGAAAGGAGCGGGGTTTTGGCCTCGCTCTTTTTGTTTGAGGCATGCCCCATCCCAACCTTCCCATAAGGGGAAGGCTTTAATACATAATACAATTTTATGCTCATGTTCCGTGTGGAACATCAGGGTTTGAAATACTTTCTGATCTCAGAGGCTAGCAGATCATTAGACACTTTGTCTATCGGATGTGGTGTATCTTTTAGCTCTAGAGTTTTGGCGCCGGGTATCACAGATTCTACGTGGAACGTTTCCTCTTTTGTGACCATGTTGTCCTGATCTCCCAGTGTGAGTAGTATCTGTGCAGTGATCTGTGCGAAGTCCTCGTCTGTGAGGTGATGTTTGGCAAGGTCATGCATGAGGTTGGCTGTCTTTTGCAATACGGAATGCCACTCATGCTCGCCGTGGCGGTCTTGCAGTTCTGCAGCGAAGGTGGGGACTTTGGTTGTTATCTTTTCTGCATTAAGAAGCTTTGTTTCTTTCTCTACGGTAGCTTCATTCCAATCGAGCTTGGTGCCGAGGGTCATGATCTTGCCGACTCTATCAGGATAGAAGCGTGCGAGCCACAATGCCACATAGCCTCCCATGCTATAGCCGAAGATGTCGATCTTGCGTCGTTGCTTGTCATTGAGCCAGTGGAGCACCTCGTGTGATAGGTTCTGTATAGTAAATGCATGCTGCTGAGAGAGCGTTCGGCCATGACCGGAGAAGCTAAGTGTATCGATGGTGAAGTCAGCGCTGAGAGCCTCCTTGAGGTCGTCAAACTGCTCCTGACTGCCCAAGGCGCCGTGTAGTAAGAGGAGATGTGCCATGATGTGAAGGTAGCAAATGTTGTGCCTCTCGGTTGTTTACTACACAGAGGGCACGAAGGGAACACGGAGAACTAATACAAGATCATTTAGCTTCTAGTGTGGCGAGGAGCAAATCGAATACTCCGGGGCTGGTGGTCAGGACTTTTATGCCGAGGATATCTTCGGGCAAATCGTCCGGCTTGCTTTCATAATCGTAATGCCCGACTGTCGCTCCTGCTTCTATCGCTATGAGTCTACCTGCTGCCATATCCCACGGAGACAGTGAACCTTCATAATAAGCCTGCAAGCGGCCACACGCTACCCAGCAGTAGTCCAATGCGGCAGAGCCCAGGCGGCGCAGGTCGCGGATGTGGGGTAGGATGCGAGCGATGTAAGAGGTAAGCTCGGGTACATTATCGCGTACATAGGGGAAGCCGGTCGCTACGAGGCACTCGCTGAGCTGGGTCACCTCCTTTACGTGGATGGGTTTACCGTTAAGAAAGCTTCCGCAACCCTTGACAGCATGAAAGAGCTCATCTACAAAGGGGCAATAGACTACGCCAATGACCACCTGTCCGTGCTCTGCGTAGGCTATAGAGACGCAGGCATGGTAGTGACCATTGGCGTAGCTGACGGTGCCGTCTATGGGGTCTATGATCCAGGTCGGCTCGTCTATAGAAAAGCTGTCATTAGGCGACTCCTCAGAGATGATGTGATGCGTAGGGTAGGCCTTCCTGATCTCAGAGATGATGAGGTCATTGCTGGCTATGTCTGCGCTGGTGAGTAGCTCTAGTCCGTACTTCAGTTGCTCTGTGAAGGTATGCTCCTCACGCATTTTTTTGATAGTAGCGCCGGCTAGTGTTGCGATGTGGATGGCGTGGTCGAGTGTCTCGGTCATAGCTGCGCAAAACTACCAAATATTCTACGTGGAACATCAGCTATTGATGGCGATAGCTATCGGTGTGAGAGGGCGGCGCTGGCCTGCGGGGTCTCGCACGTAGATATCTTCAAATACTACAGTGCAGCCTTTCTTCACGCGTCCTTTCTCTACCAGTGTTTTGAATTTAGGATCATACTGAGCAGATGTGGAGGTGAATATCTGCTCGCCGTCTGCATTTATAAATACGATCTTGTAAGAGATGATATCGAACCTGGCTTTGTCAAAGACGAAGTCTGTTAGTTTGGGTACTACGCCGTTTGTGACTTTGAACTTGGCAGCACTCATATTGCCACTGCTGTAGATACCATCGAGCGTAGGCTGTGGGTCCGGCACCCGCTTTACACGAAAAGACATTTCTCCCATCGACATGTTATTGCCGTCTACTTTAGCCGTGATCTTTACTTTGAAGTTTCCCCTGCCTGCCGGCTTGACACTGTATGAGCCATCGGGCTGTTTGCTGAGTGTACCCGGGCCATCATAGGTGGCAGTCACGTCGCGCTGTGCTACACCGGGTACAGAGACACTGAGCGGATTATCCAGCCCTTCGTAGAGTACGTTCATAGCTGTAGGAGAGACGACGGCAGACTTGGCTGCTACCTGATATTGCCCCTCAAACGGATAGAATTTATAGCCATTGCCGCTTGGATCCTTGACACGGATCACGCCGGTGTAGCGGCTCTCGCCTACGCTGCCGCCCTGCATCTGTATCTTACCCAGGCCGTCTGTCACGTCTACTTTGCGGGCATTGGCAAGTGGTGGATCTTCTGATGTAGAATTGATCTCTTCATATATGCCGGCAGCATTCTTTTTCACCTGACTGGTGAAAGTGCCGAGGAAAACGTCAGGGTTCTCCGTGGAACTATAAGCTGTGAGCATGATGCTGGCCTTATACGAGAGGCCCTGCATGATATAGCTGGATGGCGCACTGACGAGGGCGGTCATCTTGTCTACCTTGATAGAGGCCCGGTCTATTTGTTTGTAGAAGTACTCTACGATCTGGTTTTCTGAGGCGAGGATGTCGTTCTGGTATTTGGATAGCAGCGTGACCGCAGCCACAGTGGGCACGTGATTGAACTTGTGAAACTCCCAGGAGAGATTGTCTGTTGGTTCCTCTATGACCAGAGGCATGGCGGACTCCAGCGCTTTGCGCTCGTTCTCCGGTGCGATGGCGAGCAACTGCTGGCGGGTGCGGAGGATATCTTCTTTCAGTTCCTTGCCGTGCTTCTGCTCTACAAAGAGACGCGTAGCGATGTCGATATTGTCATTGTCTTTGAGCTGGCCTGATTCTTTATCAAAACCACCCGCCTCTTTGATCACTTGCTGCTTGTATGCTTCTATGCGGTCGTAGAGGGCGATAGAGACCTTGCGCGCCTCTTCGGCTTTGAGTTTGTAGGGCTCTGTTTTCCTGGCATCTACCTGCATTTGGGTATTAAACTCATTGAACAGGCCTGCGGTCTTGACCTGCAGGGAGTGATTGGAGCGGCCTATGCCGTCATCTACAGTCTTGAAGGCATTGAGCACCTCAGAGGTGACATTCAGTGCGAGCATAGCGGTGAGGACGAGGTACATCATGTTGATCATCTTCTGCCTCGGGGTTTGTTTGGAGCCGGCCATGGTATTTCTGGTTTTGGTGAAGGAATATGAGAGGGTAACGCACTCAGAAACAGAAAGTAACAGACAGAAAATTTTTTGTGCTGACTATCAATACACAAAAGTGAAGGAGATACGGCCGTGGGATCAGTTTGCGTTACATAAGATTGACAAAATATGAACCGGAAGGCTCTAAAAACCGGTTT
>JAFDYP010000197.1 GCA_018267355.1 Bacteroidota bacterium | reverse complement strand
GTTCAATCTGATTTTGGAATGTAATAACGAGATATATAGTAGTAAATGTGGAAAGGATGCCGCCTAAGTAGCTGCCAAACGCACCCCATCTATCAGCATTTATGTTATAGCAAGTAAACGCGATAAGACCTACGAGAACTAAAAGTGCAGCTAGCGGGATAATTATTTTCGGTAGACTCTCTTTCTTAAACATGGCTCAATTTATTGTTCACTCAAATATAATAAATGCTGTTGGGTACCCAGTACCCGTTTGCCTAGGAAACGGGTACCGGGTACCATCCTCACACCGTCATTGCGATGAATTTTTCCCGTAGGAAATAAATAGCGTGAAATTCAGAAGCAATCCGGATCTAAAGACATCGTAGCACCTCAGTAGTACGCTGCTGTTACCTCTTGACTAGCACATTCCGGATTGCCACGTCGTTTCACTCCTCGCAATGACGGCGCTGTGTGAGTGCATTATGCCTTTCATTATTCCCTATTCCTTATTCACTATTCTCTAAATCATGAACCAATACCCATTTCAGTTTGAAAAGTACAAAGGCCCGGCTACGCGGTACAGGTGTCCGCAGTGTGGGCAGCAGCGCAGGTTTACCAGGTATGTCTATACCGATACGCAGCAGCATGTGGCCGACCATGTGGGCCGGTGCGACAGGCAGGATAGCTGCGGCTATCACCTCCGCCCGTGGGACTACCTGCGCGAGCAGGGCATACAGCGCAGCACTTTCACCGTGACGCGGCCCTCACCGCCGCCTGTGCGCGTGGTGCCGGAGGTCGCCGCGCAGCGGCAGGTATCCTATATACCCGAGTGGATGGCCAATGCTAGTTTTGTCAATTTTCGCAATAATCACTTCGTGCAGTACCTCTATACGCTGGGCTTTGAGCGCGCGCTGGTGAATAGGCGCATTCTACAATACCGCATCGGCACCTCTGACCGCTGGCCCGGGGCCAGCATCTGGTGGCAAAAGGACAAAGAACAGCGCTACCGCACCGGCAAGATCATGCTCTACGACCACACGGGCCACCGTGTCAAGCAGCCGCATAGCCACATAGCGTGGGTGCATACGCAGCTAGGAGAGGAGTTTCAGCTCGGGCAGTGTTTATTTGGCGAGCATCTACTGGAGTGGTGGGACCAGGAGGCACAGGTAGCCATCGTAGAGAGTGAGAAGACGGCGGTGATAGCCAGCATGTATATGCCCCATTACCTCTGGATGGCCACCGGCGGCAAGGATGGCCTGACGCGCGAGCGTACAGCAGTGCTGCGTGGCCGCAAGGCGATGTGCTATCCCGACCATGGCGCGTATGACGTGTGGCGGCAGCGGGCCTATGCCCTGGGTGATATCATACAGATGTCAGTCAGCACCATGATGGAGCAGGAGGGCCAGAGCGGTGAGGATATAGCAGACTACCTGCTGCGGGTGAATGGCCGTGAGTAGGGCAGGGGCAATAAAAAAAACCGCTCCAGGTGAGAGCGGCTTATCATATTTTTTATTTCTTCTCGCAGGAAAGGGGGCCTGCATCATCGGTCAGATTGATACGCTGCAGGATGCCCACTATACCGTCAGAGATGATCCTGACATCATGGCTGGTGTGCAGCGGTATCTCGAGATAGCCGCTGGCGCCCACCCTGATAGTATCTGCTCCTACGCGGCACTCACACTCACCCTGCAGGATGATGAAACTCTCCAGCAGGTCACCATGCTCCTCCTCGGGAAAGTCAAAGCTCGTGGCGATCAATACCTGGGTCACGCGCTCATTGGCTGTGAGCACCTTCATATAGGGGCGGCTCTTGTCCAGGTTTTTTGGGAGCATAGGGATCACCATACTGCTCCATGCAGTGGCGTCTGTATATTTATTGAGGAGGGGCAGGTCGCTTATGTCCATCTTCTTCTCGCGGTTCACATTGTCTATGAGTGCCCATGTCTTGTCTTTCAGCCCTGCCGGAGCTTTGGCAGATGAGGATGATCTGAGCAGTGGCTGTAGCCTGTATTTCATGGCCTCTACCTGTACATGTAGTTCGGGATCTACTTTCATATTTCTTTCGAAACTCATTTTGACATCTCCGGTCAGCAGACCTAAGCAATAATTTACGATGAGGGTACTTTGATCTTTGTTACTCATGAGGAGTTGGTTGCAGTGATGATTTAAGCATCAGCAAGGCCATACGCACCCGCGACTTCAATGTGCCCAGTGGCAGTCCCAGCACCTCGGCGGCCTCAGCATGGGAGTAGTTGTGATAGAAGACTGTGTTTATCACATCCCTGTACTTTGGCTCCAGCCGCGCTATGACGTCCATCAGGCCATAGTCTATCTCCCGATCTTTGAGCGCTACCATGTGATGTATATCCTCTGTCTGCTCCTGCACATTTTGCTGCTGCCTGTGCCCGGGGCTGCGCAGATGGTCTACACATGCATTGCGCACGATACGGATCATCCAGGTGTATAGCCTCGCCCTATCCGGATCATATTTATCGATATTCCGCCATATTTTCACAAAAACCTCCTGCATGATATCTTCAGACAATGCCGCGTCTTTCACAGACCGCAATATCACATTGTAGAAGGCATCAGCATAGTTGGCATAAAGCAGGTCGAAACCTTCTTTACGTTGGCTTTTGATGAGGGCGACAAGCTCTGGTTCGGTCGTAGTTTGCTTCAAAGTAGGAGTATTCGTAGGCCTGGGTGAACAAACGGGGTGCCATCTATACCTACGATACTATCTTAGATACGGATGTGGGCGATGTTTCGGCTGTAAACTGAGTAATGGCCGGACTTTGCAGGGATATATACACGCCTTCTACTATGCGTGAAGTATTTGAGATATCACTACATCAATACCCAATGTGGGCAAGGCTCGCTATCTGAAAAAGTAACTTACCCCAAATTTTAACGAAACGGGTGTCCCTGCTGTAAAGCACAGTTGATCGGTGGGCTGTGCTTCATTGGTCAGGCGGGTCACAGTGGCAAACTGCGCTTCATTCCACTTTGTGTTCAATAAATTTTCTACTGTCAGGCTCACCTGGTACCGCTTGCGCTCAAAGGCGACCATCGCATCCATCACGTAGTATCCATGCGCGATGATCGAGTTGTCTTCATTGGCCGGGCGGTCCAGCATGGCGCGGTAGCCGAGGCGGGCCTTGAGGCCACTGCTGTGGCGCACCGTGAGGCCACCCTGAGAGGTAAAGCTCGGTGCCAGCGGTACATAGTAGTCTGTAGCAGCCTGCCTGCCCATAAATTTATCTGTGAGCCTGTTGTGCGAGTAGTCGACATCTACATCTGCCAGCAGCCAGCGCGTGATCTGCACACGGCCGCTGAGATCTATGCCCATGCGGCGGCTGGAGCCATTGTCCTCAGATATAGCCTCGTCTGAGCTGAAGACCAGCTCATCACTCGCATCCTGCAGGTAGAGCGAGGCAGTGATGATAGCGCGTGTACCGATACGCACCGTAGCGCCCACCTCAGTAGAGAATACCATCGGCAGGATGTGCCTCGTGTCTTGCACCACGGCGCGGGTATCATTAGAGTGGTAGCCCGTACCGTTATTGATAAAGAACTGGACATAGTGCACCGGTGTGAAAACGAAGTTGAGCTTGTAGGTAGGGAGCAGTTGATAGTTGGTGCCTGAGCGGTTGTAGGCAGAGTCAGGATGATTGTCGCGGTCCTGAAAGATGGAATAGTCCATCCGCACAGCCGCATCAAAGCGGAACCACTTTGCTACGTTGAAGTCTTGCTTGAACCAGAGGTTCGTATTGGTCGTACTCAGGTTGTCATCACCACGCTCATCCAGCCGCACGCGCTTCTGCACATGCCACAGGTCTGTATGTATCACATCGGTCCTCACACCTCCGCCAAAGGTGGACTTCATACGCATACCGCCCAGCTCATAGAACTTTGAGTAATGAGTATTGAGGCCGAAGACATTCCTGTCATCGTTCTGCTCTATCTCATCGCCATGCACAGGGTCATTCAGAAAGAAGGTAAAATCATTATACAGCGTCAGGCCGTAGCGCTGGTAGTAGGCATTGAGCTGAAACTGGCTATTGTCTGTATGGTGATTCAGCATCAGGTTGACCACCGTGCGGTCAGTACTGCCACCCTCTGTAGGATCTATACCGCCGAAACGGTCTATGATACCCTGCTCTACAGCACGCTCCGGTATCTGACCTGAGCCGGTCCATGAGGCTGCATAGCTGGCCACGCTGAGGGCGAGAGAGGTGTTGTCGGATAGCTTGTATTTCATCTTGCCAAAGATGTTGAACTTGCTATACTTTGCATTCACATCAAAGTAGCCGGGCGAGTAGCTATACTCTGCTGCCAGGTAGGACTGCAGGCGGGATATTTTTGTAGGAATATTCAATGCAAAAAGTAACCTGCCTGTCTGAAAGGCCCGCTGTGTAGGCGTAGCACCAAACTCCAGCCTCACCTGGCTATGCGGCAGTGTATCGTAGGTGCGGAATGCCACCGCGCCACCGGTAGCAAAGTCTCCAAACTGCGCCTGAAAGGGTCCCTTGTACACATCCAGTGCAGACACTACATCTGCTATGAGGAAGTGCATATCAGCATAACCCTGACCATGCGCGTGAGAGGGAAGATTGATAGGTACGCCGTCCATAGAGAGATTGATATCGGTGCCGTGGTCACAGTCATAGCCGCGTATGAATATCTGCTCCGCCTTGGCACCGCCCTGATGCTGTGCTGTAAAGATGCCGGGTACACTCTTGAGGAGGTCCTGTGCGCTATTGCGTGGCCGCAGCTCCATGTCTATAGCGCTGATCACAGCAGATGACGAGGCTGATGTAGCTCTCGCACTGGCCACCTCCGCCGTATGCAGCTCTATCATCTCAGGTGTCATGGAGATATTGAGTTCCTGAGTTGTATTTTCTTTGAGGTCTATCGCACGCTCTGTACGGAAATAGTCGCTCCGGTCAAAGACCACGGTATAGTTGCGCGCCGGTATATCTGTGAAGTGATAAGCCCCAAGGCTATCAGTCTCCATGTGCAGTTCGGTACCTTTCAACGATACGGTCACATTGGAAAGAGGGGAGTTGTTATAGGCGTTGATGATCTTGCCTTTGATAGAAGCCTCATGTGCAGCGACGATCAAAGGAAGAAATACGAGTACCGTAGCAATGTATTTATATAAAGTATAGATTCTTTTCATACATCAGTTTGGAGCGAGGCAAAAAAATATTTGCGCAAATTATTTTGCGATAAAAAATGGGAAGTGTATCAGGATAAACTCCTCAGAATGGGGAATCTATCCTGATACATATTTGACAACTATGTGATTTGATTCTAGTGCAGAGGTAGCCGCTGCCTGCCATGATATAGCTGTAGTACATCATTCGATAGCACCATAGTGATGCTAATCCATGAAGTGGCAGTACAGAGGCTGCTATACACAGGGAGGAGGAGACAGGATATCCATCTGATGTGAGGGATAGCATGGGATAGCAGCAATATGGATACTGCTACTACAGACAGAAGGGGCAGGCGGGAGGTGTACGATAGAAGCGTGACAATACTCTACCACATCCACGCTATTGACATTACCTTTCTCCTGCTCGCTGTGGCTGAGGTTTTTGCCTATCTCATCATGTATGTGAAACCGGCCCTTGACTTCATGCACCATCATGATATGCTCCTGCTCATAGAAGGTGTGTGCTACGAGATCTGCGACCATCGGTACAGCGGGACGCAGGAGTGAGAGCACGTAGAAGAAGAGGATGAACTTAGACAGCTTTCCCATCATCAGCGCTTTCTCACGGCGCTGGCAGGAGCGGCGTACAGAGGCATAGAGGGGTGATGATGGTAGCTGTGTATCCAAAGCGGTGGTATGTATCAGTCTTTACATACGATAAAAAACGATCAACCGGATTTTTGGGGAAATGTGGGGCGGCCAGTCAAATGTTATACCATGTTTTCAAAATAGGGCCACTGCAAATAAAGTGAGCGGCATACTGCTGCGGTCAAAATCCAAACCATCCTAAACATGCGTATGTCAAATCAAGATGGCCAGACAACGTCATCGACTTTGATTCTTAAACATTAAAAACTATTCCATGAAAAGACATTTTCTCTCGAAGGCATGGATCAAAAACTCGATGACCGCGCTGCTGCTCATCGGCTCCACTGCACTCGTACAGGCGTCCAGCCACAGGGAAGCTCCGCTGATATCCAACGACCCCCTGGCAGACAATACGGACCTCTATGCATTCCGTAGCCCTGATGATCCAAACTACATCACGATCATCGCTAACTACATTCCCGCCGAGCTGCCGTTTGGCGGGCCTAACTATGCGACATTTGGCGAGAACATCCGCTATGAAGTCCATATAGACAACAACACTGCTACAGCCGGTGATGATATTGTCTACCGCTTCACCTTCCACCAGACCAATCAGGACCCGACTACTTTCTTCAATATCCGTCTTGGCCAGCAAAACCTCAAGACCACCTACACCTGCGAGCGCAGTACGAATGGCGGATCGTCATTCTCTACTATCGTGACCAATGGCGTAGTGCCACCAAATAATATAGGCCCTCGCTCTATAGAGAGTGCTGTAGGCCTCAATACACCTGACTACAATACACTGATGACAGGCGCTATCGCTACTGCTACCAGTGGCGAGAAGATATTCTGCGGCCCGGTAGATGATCCGTTCTTTGTAGACCTGGGTGGCATCTTTGACCTGGGCGATGCACCTCGTCAGAATGGCGGTACCGTACGTGATGGTATAGCCAAGACGAACGTGCACACTATCGCTATCAAAGTAGCGATCTCTACCCTGCAGAAAGCGGGCAAGACCGCATCACAGGCCACCAGCATACTGGATCCTGACTTTACCATAGGTGTGTGGGCATCTGCCAGCCGCTATGCTACCAAGACACTCAATGTCACTGGCGGTGGCTCGGTAGAGACCGGCACATGGGTGCAGGTATCCCGCCTCGGCATGCCGCTGACCAATGAGGCAGTGATACCGGTAGGCCAGAAGGACAAGTGGAACGGTATGACTCCATATCAGGACCTCGATAGCCTCGGTACATTCGGCAAGTACTTTTACAATCCTGAGCTGGCACTGTATATGGATGATAGCCTGTATGGTGGTGCAGTACCCGCACTCCGTGCGCTGCGCATACAGCACCGGTCACTCGGGCAGTTTGATTTCGGCAATGGCAAATCCGGCCTCTACGGCCTCCGCGGGGCTGCCGCTACTACAGGTACCGCACTGGATACGGCTACCTTTGGCAAACTGCTCCTGGCAGGACCGGCGTCACCGCGCTCAGTAGATATCTGGCCTATATTCCACACCGGCGTGCCTAACCTGCCTCCATATCAATTGGCTACAGGCAAGAACGGCAACCCGCTGGCAGTAGGCAAGCCTTTCATCAATAACTTCCTGCCAAACGGTGGTGATATGCTCCGCTTGAATATGGCTGTGCCACCTACCGCGCGTACAAGCGCAGACTTCAGCAGCGAGGGCCTCTTTGCCGCAGCAGTGCTGGGCCTGACAGATCCACGCTTCAACGGCTCTGATACACTCCAGCTGATACCTAATATGGATGGCTTCCCTAACGGTCGCCGCCTGGAGGATGATGTGACACGCATCGAGCTGCAGGCTGTATCCGGTGCTGCACTGGCAGCCGTAGGCCTGTGGTATGATGACTATGATGCACAGAATCCGAACGCATCTCCTGTGACCAACTACCTGACCAATGTGCTCCAGTACTCTACAGGTGTAGAGAAGAATGACACGACCTTCAAGGTAGCATTCCCGTACGTGCAGACGCCGTGGAGAGGCACCGCAGTCAACTAAGCCTATTCATAACTGAAAAACAGAAAAATATCATGAAAAGAAATATAAAGAATGCAGCCCTCGCCATAGGTTTGGCACTGGGCTCCATCAGCGCCTTCGCATCGAGCCACCGCGAGGCCCCGCTGATAGCTAATGATCCACTGGCGGACAACACGGACGTGTATGCCTTCCGCAGCCCTACAGACTCTACCAAGGTGATCCTCATAGCCAACTATGTACCTCTGCAGCTGCCTCACGGCGGACCAAACTATTACAGCTTTGGTGAGAATATACGCTATGAGATACACGTGGATAATAATACAGCCACGACAGGTGATGATGTGACATACCGTTTCACCTTTCACAAGACCAATCAGGATCCGACCACTTTCTTCAATATCCGCCTGGGCCAGCAAAATGCCAAGACGACCTATACGCTGGAGAAAAGTGTAGCTGGTGGTGCTTTCACCACAGTGGTGGCTAATGGTGTAGTACCTCCGCCAAACATCGGTCCGCGCTCTATAGAGAGTGCAGCGGGCCTCAATACGCAGTATGGTACATTGTTTACTAATGCCATCACGACCACTACTACAGGTGAGCGCGTCTTCTGCGGCACCGCAGATGATGCGTTCTTCGTAGACCTCGGCGGTATCTTTGATCTCGGTGATGCACCCCGCCAGGCTACAGGCGCACCACGTGACGGCCTGAGGAGGAAGAATGTCTGCACTATTGCGCTCGAAGTGCCGATAGCAAACCTCCAGAAGAATGGCAACCCTGTGTCAATGGCCACAGATATACTGGATGGCAACTATGTGATCGGTGTGTGGGCCTCTGCCAGCCGCCAGCAGATCCGTACACTCAGCGCGGGCAATGAAACCTACTCAGGCAACTGGGTACAGGTATCACGTCTGGGCATGCCACTGACCAATGAGGCCGTCATACCTATCGGCATGAAGGATCAGTGGAACTCACTGACCCCATATGACGATCTGAATAACCTGGCCACCTTTGGTCCGTACTTTTACCAGCCGGAGCTGGCGCTGTACATGGATACGCACGCGTATGCGGCAGCAGTACCCGCCTTCTCAGCGCTGCACATCCAGCGCAATTCATTTACCAACTACGGTAATGTGGGATTTGGCAATGATCAGTCAGGCCTCTACTATGTGGCTACCAATATTCTCGCACCCGTTCAGATACCGGGCTTCAGCGGCTCTGCCTTTGACCCGGCTACCGGCTACCAGAGCCTGCTGGCCCCAAATGCTAACTCGCCACGCTCTGCTGATATCTGGCCGATATTCCACACGGGTGTGCCAAATCTCTCTCCGTATCAGCTCGCCACCGGCAAGACACCGGGCAATCCGTTCTCTGCGGGCAAGCCTTTCGTAAACAACTTCCTGCCAAATGGCGGCGATATGCTCCGCCTCAATATGGCTACCCCTGCTACACCGCGCAATAGTGCTGACTTTAGCAGTGAAGGCCTCTTTGCGGCTGCGGTACTAGGCCTCACTGACCCGCGGTTTAATCAGACCACAGCTATCCAGCGCATCCCTAATATGGATGGCTTCCCTAACGGTCGCCGCCTGGAGGATGATGTGACCCGTATAGAGCTGCAGGCTGTATCCGGCGCCGCACTGGCAGCTATAGGCCTCTTCTATGATGATGATACATCTGCTACACAGAGTCCGCTCACGCCGCAGCTGCTCAGTGTACTGGGCTACACCACAGGCGTAGAGCATAACGATACTACTTTCCGCACTTCCTTTCCGTTTGTACAGACCCCATGGCCTGGTACCGGTGATGGTGGTGGCCAGATGGTAGCCTACATGCAGCCTGCAGTGCTCGGCCCTACACCTACCGGCATCATAGGCCTCAGCTCTCCTGATGTGGTCATGACTACTTTCCCTAATCCTTTCACCGGAGGCAATACGATAAAGTATCACGTGTCTGAAGCGACTACCGTGACGATCATGCTTTATGATGTACAGGGCAGGCTGGTCAGGACACTGGTCAATGAAAAGAAGCAACCCGGTGACTATACTGTAAACTGGAGTGGCAGTGACCTGCAAAACGGTACATACTTCGCCCGCTCAGTGCAGGGCAATAACCAGCAGACACTGGAGATGGTCAAAATGAATTAATGTTTGTTCAAAGTGGTAAGAGGCTCGTCCCGACGGGGGCGGGTCTCTTTTATCACTCTCGGAAAATTGAACAAAGCACTTTTTTATAAACAATAAAGAATACCACGATGAACAAGAAACTCATATACCCGGCCCTCCTCGTCATAGCCTGCTTTGTAGTAGGATTTGTGATACTGAAAGACAAGAACAAGGAAGACAAGATACCTCCTATCAAGGAGCGTTCTGCCAGGCTGGCATCCCTGCCGGACTGGGCCGAAACGAAAACCAAAGCTACTGACCTCTATACCAGGATACAGCAGCAACCTACAGATGAAAAATTAAAGCTCCAGCTTGCGGCCCTCTATATACAGGAGGCACGCGTGACCGGAGATCACCTATACTATGACCGTGCTGCTATGCAGCTGGTAGATAAAACACTCAAGGCCGATTCGGCAAATTTTGAAGCGCTTTGCTTTAAATCTATGATATACCTGTCCGAGCACCACTTTGCCGATGGGCTCACCTATGCACAAAAGGCGCAGTCTATCAATCCATACAATTCATTCGTCTACGGCCTGATGACAGATGCCTACGTAGAGCTGGGCGACTATCCTGCCGCCGTGAGTACGACGGACAAGATGGTATCTATACGCCCTGATCTCCGCTCATACTCACGCGTATCGTACCTGAGAGAGATACATGGAGACTATCCCGGGGCTATCGAAGCTATGAAGATGGCTGTGAGCGCAGGTTACCCCGGTGCGGAGGAGACTGAGTGGGCACGCATACAGCTAGGCCACCTCTATGAGAATACCGGTATGCGTAAAGAAGCGCAACGCGAATACGAACTCGCGCTCTATGAGCGCCCCGACTACGCCTACGCATACGCAGGGCTGGGTAGGATAGCAGAGAGCAATAAGTACTATAAAGGCGCGATCGCAAACTTTGAGAAGGCAGATGGGCTGGTAGAAGATTATTCTTTCAAAGATGAGCTGATAGACCTCTATCTGCTGAATGGCGAGAAAGAAAAGTCTGAGCAGGCAGCAAAGAAAGTACTGGACAAACTCAACAGTGACGCACAGGCAGGCACCAATGATGCCGCGATAGGCCACTACTCTGACCGTGAGCTGGCATATGTGTATGTGAAAACAGGCGACTATGCCAAGGCGCTGGAGCATGCAGAGATGGAGTACAACCGCCGCCCAGACAATATAGATGCTAATGAAACCCTCGCATGGGTCCACTATAAAAAGGGCGACTACAAAGAGGCTGCAAAATATATAGCTGTGGCGCTGAAGACCAACTCGCAAAATCCTACGCTACTCACCCACGCTGCACTGATCTACCAGAAAGCCGGCGATACCGCCAAAGCTGCCGAGCTGAGTGAGAAGGCCTCTAAGGATAATGCTTATATATCACCCGTACTGGCAGTGGAGGCCTCAAAGGAGCTGCCACGCAAAGGCGCATAAGTCATGAACTCCAAAAAGCCGCTCGGGCTCGCGCTGTTCGTCATGGCAGCCGTGCAGCTATCCGCTCATACCATCAACTATCAGCTGGAGCGCGTACCCATACACAACGTAGTGTGGTACTATCTCGTACTCGGCTACAAGCACATCCTGCCCGATGGCTTCGATCATATCCTTTTCGTAGCCGGTCTGTGCCTGCTGAGCACCAATATCAGGACGCTGCTATGGCAGGCCACGGCTTTCACGGTGGCACACACCCTGACACTGATACTATCTATGAAAAACATCATCGTAGTGCCTCCCGCCATCGTAGAACCGATCATAGCGCTTTCTATAGCATTCATAGCTATAGAGAATATCGTGATCACAGAGTTGAAGCCCTGGCGGGTACTGGTGGTCTTTGCTTTCGGCCTCGTGCATGGCATGGGGTTCGCCTCTGCGCTGAATGAACTGGGCCTGCCGAGAAATGCATTCTATACCTCTCTTATCTCATTTAATGTAGGAGTAGAACTGGGGCAGGCTACTATTATCCTGGGTACGTACTTCAGCCTCATCTACTGGTTTGGTCATAAGCCATGGTACAGGCGGTATATCGTATATCCTCTGTCCGGGCTCATCGCGCTGGTGGCTATATACTGGACCATTGTGAGACTCACAGCTTAGCAGGGCTTGAGGTAGGGGAGAAGTATACCCTACAGATAGCTTTCTGCTAAAAACTTAAAGCCCCTCGCGAAAGCGAATGGTTTTTTAGTATGGTTGGCCCAGCTCGTCGTCAACAAACTATTCTTTATCTGCCGCAGATTACTTTTCTACTTTCGCAGCATGAAACAGTCCATACTGATCATAGATGATGAGGAGAAACTGCGCAGCCTGCTCACGCGCATCATCAGCCTGGAGGGCTACCAGGTGCATGAGGCATCTACTGCCGCTGCCGGGATGCGGCTGCTGGAGCGGGAGGACATACAGGTGGTGATCAGTGATGTGAAACTGCCCGATAGCAATGGTGTGGACCTGAGCCGCACCATCCGCGAGAAGTATCCCTGCATAGAGGTGATCGTCCTCACTGCATTCGGTACCATAGCAGATGGGGTGCGCGCTATCAAAAATGGTGCATTCGACTATCTGGTGAAGGGCGATGACAATGAGAAGATACTGCCGGTGCTGAGCAAAGCCCTTGAGAAAGCACGTCTGCAAAAGCGCGTCCTCCAGCTGGAAAAGCGCGTAGCTGACAAATACAATTTCTCCAATATCCTCGGCAGCTCACCTGCCATACTCGCAGCCAAAGATCTGGCACAGCGTGTAGCGCCTACAGATGCCACTGTGCTGCTGCTGGGAGAGACGGGTACGGGCAAGGAGGTGTTTGCACAGAGCATACATGAGGCCAGTGAGCGCAGGGGCAATACCTTTCTGGCGGTGAACTGTAGTGCACTGGGCCGTGAGATACTGGAGAGTGAGTTATTCGGTCATAAAGCAGGTGCCTTTACCGGTGCTATGAAGGATAAAAAGGGACTGCTGGAGGAGGCCAATGGCGGTACGATCTTCCTGGATGAGATAGGGGAGATGAGCCTCGACCTGCAGGCCAAGCTGCTGCGCGTGCTGGAGACTGGCGAGTACATCCGCGTGGGCGATACGAGGACGACCAGTGTCAATGTGCGCGTGATAGCAGCGACCAACCGCGACCTGAAAGCAGAGAGTGACCAGGGGCTTTTTCGCGCGGACCTTTACTACCGTCTCTCGGTGTTTCAGATCAATATACCCTCTCTCGATGAGAGACGGGCTGATATAGAGGTGCTGGCCAAACACTTCATCCGCGTCTTTGCTGATAAGGTAAATAAGGCGGCGCCGGTGATGCAGGCAGCCTTTCTCACAGCGCTGCAAGGCCACCGCTGGCGCGGCAATATACGCGAGCTGAAGAATGTGATAGAGCGTGCTGTCATTCTCTCTCAGAGTGAGCTGACGCCTGCCGTGCTGCCATTTGATTTCAAGGATGATACTGCGCAGCCGCTCACCTATGACCTAGCAGAGATGGAGCGCCGCCACATACAGATGGTGCTGGAGCATACCCACGGCAATAAGACCGAAGCTGCCCGCCTGCTCAATATCGCTCTAGCTACGCTCTATCGCAAGCTGAAGGAGTATTCTTTAGATTAAATCTTTCTTAGGGGAAGGCTTTGATACAATCACACGGATGACACTGATTTATCATTTTAGATCTGTTTTATCCGTAGGATCAGTGTGCTACTTAATTCGATTCGCATTTTAGCCTTCCCAAGATAGATTAAGCCTTCACCCTCTCATTTTGAGAATCCGACCTTCTCATTTTTAAAGGCTTTGTGTGCAGCTGCGTCGGTAGATTTCTGCGATAGCAGGTATAATATACTGTATATCAGCCCACTATTGGCGCATCTGCTTTTCTGGTGTTTGCTTTGCCCATAGCGGTGCAAATGTCAAACAATATGATCACCGACCATGACGTCCGCATCTCTATCTCTGCTGAGGTACCTGCTATAGCGCGTGAGCTACAGCTCATAGATGACCGCAGCGAGATCTTCAAAAGTATCTCCTGCCTTGCCGCACATACCAAAGATATGCTGGCTGGCCACCGCACTGATGAGGTGCTGCGCTGCTTTCATGCGGCACACGGGCTGCTGGCAGAGGGTTCGCAGGCAGTACGCTTTGCCGTGATCAATCTCTATATCGATCCTGTGAGCCGCCTGCTGGAGCATTCCTTTGCGCCTACGCCTGAGGTGCGCACAGAGTTCATCCGCGACTTTGGTACCGAGTATTATCAGCTGCTCTATGCCAAAACTGTATAAGCCATGGTAGCCGCTCTCCTCATACTGGCCGGTGTGGCCTGCTTTGCGGTCTTCTACCGCTCTATTTCATTTTTTGATAAAATCTGACCGATGGCAGCCTTATTCGTCCTCTCTCTTTTCGTATTTGGGTACCTCATCTATGTCTTGCTGAAACCCGAAAAATTCTGACGCTATGCATACTGAGATCATAGGTGTGGTAGCCACTTTCATTGCTACCGTTTTACTCGCTATCCCGTTGGGAAAGTATATCGCAAAAGTCTTCTCCGGTGAGCGGACCATGCTGGATTTCCTCGCTCCGGCAGAGCGGTTCTTCTTCCGCGTGAGCGGTATAGATGCCACTCGCGAGATGGACTGGAAAGAAAATCTCCTCGCCCTACTCACGATCAACTTCGTGTGGTTTCTCTACGCGATGGTGATACTGATGGTGCAAGGTTCGCTGCCGCTCAATCCCGACCACAACCCATCCATGTCGCCAGATCTGGCATTCAATACTGCCATCAGCTTTCTGGTCAATTGCAACTTGCAAGACTACTCTGGCGAAACGGGCGTGTCATACTTCACGCAGATAGGCGTGCTGATGTTTTTGCAGTTCGTCTCTGCGGCTACTGGTGTCGCTGCGCTGGCCGTGGTAATCAATGCGATGAAGGAACGCACGACGGACAAGCTTGGAAATTTCTATAACTACTTCGTGAAAACTATCACGCGGATATTGCTGCCGCTGTCTGTGATCGTAGCCGTCATCTTCCTGCTGAATGGCATGCCCATGACCTGGGAGGGCAAGGATACCATCACCACGCTGCAAGGCGATACCGTACAGGTGTCACGTGGCCCTGTGGCGGCCTTTGTACCTATCAAGCATCTAGGCACGAATGGCGGTGGCTTCTTCGGAGTCAATAGTGCGCATCCGTTTGAAAATCCTAACTACCTCACCTGCATCATAGAGCTGATGGCGCAGTCGCTGCTGCCTATGGCGCTGGTCTTTGCACTGGGTTATTATCTCAAAAGGAGGAAACTCGCTGTGATGATCTTCAGCGTGATGACCATCGGCTTCCTGCTGCTCACCATCGCGACTATCATGCTGGAGGTGAAAGGAAACCCGATGATCACCCACATGGGCATAGACATGCACAGCGGCGCGATGGAGGGCAAGGAAGTGCGCTTTGGCGCTGCCATCTCGGCCTACTGGAGCATCCTCACCACCGTGATCTCTACCGGCTCGGTGAATGCAATGCACGATAGCTTCATGCCCCTCTCAGGTATGAATCAGATGCTCGGCATGATGGTCAATTGCTTCTACGGTGGCAAGGGTGTCGGGATCCTAAACTTCTACATCTTTATCATCATCGCCGTCTTCATCAGTGGCCTCATGGTAGGCCGCACACCGGAGTTTCTGGGCAAGAAGATCGAAGCGCGTGAGATGAAGATCGCGATACTGATCGCACTGCTGCATCCATTCCTTATACTGGTAGGCACAGCGCTGTCATCTTATTTCGCAGCACATGATACGGCTATGGGCTGGTGGTTTCGCGGCAAGGCCTCTGGCTGGCTAAGCAATGGCGGCTATCACGGCTTCTCGCAGATGCTCTATCAGTACACCTCCAGCTCGGCTAATAACGGCAGCGGCTTTGAAGGGCTGAGTGATAATAATCCATTCTGGAATATCACAGCCGGTATTGTGATGATACTCGGGCGCTACCTGCCTATCATCGGTCCTGTAGCCATAGCAGGCATACTGGCAAAGAAGAAATACATACCCGAGAGTGCAGGCACACTACAGACAGATACTGCCACCTTTGGCCTCATGGTCTTTGGTGTCATCTTCATCATCGCTGCGCTGGCTTTCTTCCCCTCACTGGCACTCGGGCCGATAGCCGAGCATTTCTCCATGTACTAAGACTGACTACTCATGAAATCTCAGAATACATCTTTATTCCAATCCGACATGATGCGCGAGGCACTGGGCCAGAGCTTTGTCAAGCTGGACCCACGCAGCATGTATCGCAATCCGGTCATGTTTACCGTAGAGCTGGGCACCCTGGTCATGCTCGTAGTCACGCTCTACACACTGATCTCCGGTGATAAAACACAAGGCTCTTTTATCTATAATCTCGTTGTCTTTGTGATCCTCTTTCTCACCTTGCTATTCGCAAATTTTGCCGAAGCGATAGCAGAGGCCCGTGGCAAAGCTCAAGCCGACTCACTGCGCAAGACCCGGGAAGAAACCCAGGCAAAGGTGGTGGTGGATAACAAGCCCGGCTTTAGCATGACTACAGCAGTCATGTCTTCACAACTGCGAAAGGGGGATGTTTTCCTCTGCGAGTCAGGTGATATCATACCGACAGACGGTGAGATCATAGAGGGCCTCGCTACGATAGATGAGAGTGCCATCACAGGTGAGTCTGCCCCCGTGATCCGGGAGGCCGGCGGCGATAAATCAAGTGTAACGGGTGGTACTAAAGTCCTCTCAGACCGCATCAAAGTACAAGTAACCACTGAGGCTGGCGAGTCATTCCTCGACAAGATGATTGCACTCGTAGAGGGAGCCTCGCGGCAGAAGACGCCTAATGAGATCGCGTTGACCATCTTGCTGGCAGGCTTTACGCTCGTCTTTGTGATCGTGTGCGTGACCTTGCAGCCCTTTGCGCAGTACGCGCATACACCTATCACTATCGCAGCTTATATCTCGCTCTTCGTATGCCTGATACCCACTACTATCGGCGGCCTGCTCTCTGCCATCGGTATAGCCGGCATGGACCGTGCCCTTCGCGCAAATGTGATCACAAAGTCAGGTAAAGCTGTAGAGACCGCCGGCGATATAGACACCCTGCTGTTGGATAAGACGGGCACTATCACGATAGGCAACCGCAAAGCTACCAGCTTCTGGCCGGCAAATGATATTGAAGAAAAAAGTTTCATAGAAATATGTGCACTCTCATCTCTGGCAGATGACACACCGGAGGGTAAATCTATAGTAGAGCTGGCTGGCAGGGATGTTACACAGCGATTGTCTATCGCCGGCGCTACTATGATCAAGTTCACCGCTGAGACGCGCTGTAGCGGTGTAGATCTGCCTGCTGGCAAACGTATCCGCAAGGGTGCGTATGACGCGATCAAAAAGCTGACGGAGAATGCAGGTAATAAATTTCCTGATGAGACAGCAGAAAGGGTGAGGCTCATATCCTCCAATGGAGGCACACCACTGGTAGTCTCTCAGGATGAGAAAGTGGTCGGCGTGATAGAGCTGCAAGATATCATCAAGCCCGGTATCAGTGAGCGCTTTGAGCGGCTGCGCAGGATGGGCGTCAAGACCGTGATGGTGACTGGTGACAATCCGCTCACCGCAAAATTTATAGCAGAGAAGGCTGGTGTGGATGACTTCATAGCCGAGGCAAAGCCGGAGGATAAGATGAACTATATCCGCCGCGAGCAGCAGCAGGGCAAGCTGGTAGCCATGATGGGTGATGGTACCAATGATGCACCCGCACTGGCACAGGCAGACGTAGGCGTAGCGATGAATAGCGGCACACAGGCAGCCAAAGAAGCCGGCAATATGGTGGACCTCGATAACGACCCTACCAAGCTCATAGAGATCGTAGAGATAGGCAAGCAGCTACTGATGACGCGTGGTACGCTGACCACTTTCTCCATAGCCAATGACGTAGCCAAATATTTCGCTATCGTACCGGCACTTTTCATTGCATCGATACCTGCTTTGCAAAGTATGAACATCATGCGGCTGCACTCACCGGAGACAGCTATCCTCTCGGCGGTGATCTTCAATGCGATCATCATCCCTGCGCTGATACCACTGGCCCTGCGTGGTGTGCAGTACAAGCCGATAGGTGCCAGCGCCCTTCTGCGCCGCAACCTTCTGATATACGGACTGGGGGGAATCATCGTACCCTTCATCGGTATCAAAGTGATAGACCTCATTGTTACATTATTTTATTAAAAGATCATGAAGACTCATGTTTTTTCTGCCATCCGCCTCACAGTCGTTTTACTGGTAGTATGCTGCATAGTTTACCCGGCTTTTATCTGGGGTATCGCATACTTCACTCCATCACATGGCAAAGGCGATACTGTAGAGGTTAATGGCAAAACAGTAGGCTATACGCTGATAGGTCAGTCCTTCACACAGGATAAATATTTCAATGGCCGTCCTTCTGCTGTGGGCTACAATGCTGCCGGGTCAGGTGGGTCTAACAAAGGTCCTACTAATCCTGAATATCTCGCCTCCGTGCAGGCTGCTATCGATACTTTTCTGATCAAGAACCCTGCTGTGAAAAGAGCTGATATACCCGCAGAGCTGGTCACAGCCTCGGGCAGTGGACTCGATCCCGATATTTCGCCGGAGGCGGCAGATATACAGGTGCCTCGTATCGCTAAGGTCAGAGGCATCTCCGAAGACAAGCTGAAAGCACTCGTAGCACAGCATATACAGGGACCGCTCTTTGGTCTCTTCGGACCTTCTAAAGTCAATGTTCTGCAACTTAATATTTCCCTCGATCACACTAAATAATCATAAATGAAGAAGCGGCTTTTACCCATACTGTTCTTGGGCATATGCAGCCATGCATTTGCTCAAGATACCTACGTCAATACTCAAACCACTACAGCATCCAATACATCTGGCGGCAAGACTCAGGCAAAAGAAGTAGGCCAGCGCTTCCTCGATGCCTTTCTGGATAAGAAAAAGCACCCGCGATCAATCGATACCAGCGCTGCGGGAGCGCCATTTGCCCAATATGACCTGACCTGGCTGAATGGCAATGACCGCAGACACGAGACGCCATTTGCCACAAAGTATTTCACTCCCATAGTAATGGTAGATGTGAACTATACAGCCTCTCTGGCACACCCGATAGACAATACGGTGATAGGCTCTACTGCGCTGGCGCGGAATAATGAGGTGGAGGTCTCACTCGCGTCTCTGGGCGGCGAGTTCAACTACAAGAATGTCCGCGCCAAGATACAGCTGCAGCTCGGTACACGCTCTACCGTGGTGCCAAGAAATGACGCCAGCTGGAATCGAGGCGGCTACAATCTCAATACAGCCTATCGATATTTCAGCGAAGCGTATGCAGGCTATCATTTCAATAAGATGCATGGCATCAATGTGGATGCAGGTATCTTTATGTCTTACGTCGGCCTGTTCTCGTACTACAACTGTGAAAACTGGACCTATCAGCCTTCTTTCACATCAGACAATACACCGTGGTTCTTCAATGGCGTGCGGATACAGCTATTCCCTACGCGCAATCTGAAGCAGGAAATATGGATCATCAATGGCTGGCAGACTTATGGCAAGTTTAATAGCATGCCTGGTCTTGGTTCACAGACTACGTGGAGTCCAAAGGAGTACCTGCGCATCGTGTCAAACAACT